>JAGLDW010000611.1 GCA_023145395.1 Lentisphaeria bacterium
GTTGCGCTTGTTTTTCATCGGTTCCTCCGCTCACGTGCACTCCAGCGCGCCTTTGCTTGATCGATGAACGACGGTTCGTCGCTCGGCCCGGTCCCCGCCACCAGGCGCTTGAACCCCGGCATGAAGTTTCTCTTACGATGATGGTCGACACGAATCTGGCGGACGGTCTTGTCCCACTCGGCCTCGAGACCGGCACGCTTGAAGCAGCGCTTCGCGCTCTCGAGGTTCGACAGCGCCGCGTCATAGTACTTGCTCTTTTTCGCGTTGACGATACGCAGTCCCTGGGCGCACCACAACCGGGCAGCAAGACCGGGATGGGCCTTCTCGAGCTTTCTGGCAACGGGCTCGGTGGCGTAGTGGCTCAGGTCCGCCAGATCCTCGACCGTGGCCTGACGAACAAGATCGACGAGTCGATCCAACTCCTTGGTTGCCAGGAACAGTTTCATGACGGAGTGGAGGTCGGCACCCATTGCAGC
This sequence comes from Lentisphaeria bacterium, assembly GCA_023145395.1. GTDB lineage: Bacteria > Verrucomicrobiota > Lentisphaeria > Oligosphaerales > Lenti-02 > JAGLDW01. The sequence continues at coordinate 477 of JAGLDW010000611.1, forward strand.
CTCGATGGCTTTCTCATGCCAATCGGCACGCTCGGCCTTGGGCACGTACTTCATGAGGTCTTCGTAGGTGTATGTGCTCGGATGATCGCGGTAGTCGGCCCAGGCGGCCTCTAGCGCCTCACGGCCTCGTCCCAGCTTGGTCAGGAGATCGCGCTTGAGCCTGACGAGATCGTAGGCGGCCCTCGACCCGTGCGGCGTCTTCTTGTCGAGGTCGATGCCGCGCCCCACCCAGGCGAGGGCCTCCTTGGGTTTACGCTTGGTCACGAGCAGCTTGGCGATGATGTGGCAGTCCTTCACGGTCAGGCCTGTCTCCTCGGCGAGGTCGACATATGCCGGAAGGTCTTTCTGTGCCGCGTAGAGGGTGCGAAGGACCTCGCCCCAGCGGCAGCGGGCATAGTCGTCATCCTTCGCGCTTGCCTGACCGGCTGCGTCGAATCTCGCGCGGATCTGTTTCACGAAGGCGGCGAGGTTCGTCTTGTCGAAGACCTCCACCGCGCCCACCTCGAGATAATGGCAGAAGCAATAGTCGTCCTGGTCTATCCACGTGAGCAGGCGCGAGGCGGTTTCGTCCGGGGCCGCACCGCCTGCCTGACGGGCCTTGATCCAGCCGCAGTACAGCTCTTCCACGAACTGGCCGAAGCTGCCGCTCGAATCGTCGAGTTCCTCGACCTTCATGTAGCAGGCCGCGAGAAAGGCCTCGTACAGGTTGGTGGCGCGGTTGGGGTCGGTGCCGACCAGGCTGTCGATCTTGGCGGCGACCTCCTCGAGATCGCTCGCGAACGAGAAGCTGTCGCGGTCCGGAATGTAGGTGCCCGGATTGAGTACCCGCGCGATCTCGTGCTCGATGGGGTCACCCTGTCCGCGACGCTTTCGGGTCATGGGTCCTGCTCCTCTTGTTTGGCACAAGCCACTTCGCGGCAAGTCAGAAACGGCTTCCTTGATCGGCTTGATGGCAGGCTGCTGATATCGCCCACGAAAAATTTCTGGCGCTAACACCGTTTCTGGGAAACACTAACACTGCGCAATACGGCGCAGCATAACGTGGCACTAACGAATCA
>JAGLDW010000612.1 GCA_023145395.1 Lentisphaeria bacterium
TCGCCCGGCGCGTGCCCGCAAACAGTAAAGTGGGGTCTGGGGAGTCGCGACTCCCCAGCGGGGTCCGGGGCAGCGCCCCGCTTCGTTCCCTTCGTGGATCCTCTTCTTCCTCCTGCTACTCGTCGCGGAGTGCTGGGAGGAGTGGGCCTCGGAGTGCGAGGCGGGCGGCCAGCCAGACCCAGAGCAGGCCAAAGCCGAGGACGGCGAGGATCATCAACGCGACGGGTATGGGAGTGGGGTTGCCATCGGGCGAGGCAATGGCGGGGAGGATGGCGGTTATGCCTGCGGCGGTGCCGCAGAGCACTCCGAGGATCAGCAGGAATGCGTGCTCGGCCAACAGCATGCGGGAGAGTCTCGGAAGGCTGAATCCCGTGGCGCGAAGCAGAGCCAGCTCCGAACGCCGTTCCAGCGCATTGCGAACGAGCACGCAGGCCAGTCCCACGCTTCCCAGCACCAGCCCCAGCGCCCCGAGGGCGAGAAAGATGTCCAGATACGTGTTCTCGACCATGTGGAAGCCGGCCAGTCGCTCAGTGCAGGGGATCAGATCGAGGCCATAGTCGTGCAGTGCGCCTCGCAGGGCATCGGCACCTTCTTTCCGCTTGTCCGGCGGACAGTCCACAAGCAACACGCGAGTGCCTCCAAAAGAGGGAAACAGATGCTGGAAGTGGGTGCGGGAGATCAGCACGTTCCCCTGTAGCACACTCGCGACCGTTCCGCCGACGAGTCGCAGATTCACGGTACGGCCCATCTCGTCCTGGATTGGCAGGATTTCGCCTATTTTCCTGCCCAGTCCCCAGGTGATGGCCGTCAGGTCCGCCACGGCTGGAACGCTTCCATCGGCGAGGGTCGCATCCAGGCAGTGCCATGAGTCGGCGTCTTGGATGCCGGGCATACTCCCGACGAAGCGGAATGCGCCTCGCGAGGCGAGTTGTTGCGGATCGACGCCAAGGATCTGCGGTCGGGTCACGCGGTTGAGATTCAAGCAGCTCGCTTCGTCTCCAGGCGCGACCGAGAACTGGACGAATTCCAGGCCGGGCACGAGGTCGAGGATCAAATCCTTCTGGACCTTGGGCTCGTTCAGATCATGGGGAACGGGTACGGAGGTGGCGCCGTGGAAGGCGAAACCGCCTGTTCCCGACGAGCGTCGCTCCGCGTCGGCGAGAGTCCCATGCCGGTTGGCGGCGGTGGCGATCACCAGGAAGACTGCGCTTGCGAGGCAGCCGACTAGTGCCAGGCTCCGTCCCGGTCGGCGCGAGCAGTTGCGGAGACTTAGGGCCGCGCCCGCGTGAGAGAGGCGATTCAGCAGATGGGAGACGAGGAAGAGTCCGGCGACGAGTGCCAGTGCGCCGGTGGCGAAAAAGGCGGGCATGGCCTCCTTGCCCCGGCCAGGATTCTTCCATGAGGCGCAGACGACTGCCACAAGTGCTAGTGCGACCGCTGCGGCGAGGGCATTGGCAACCCACCGTCTTGCGGGGCGTCGCGCTGCCTTTGTGTCGGTGTGTGTGCGGCGCATTTTCTCGCGCAGGAGCAGCGTCGCGACCAGCCAGAGCGCGCCGAGCGTGCATGCGAGACTGCCCGTGACGCCTATGGCGATCGAGGTCAGGCTTTCCGCAGCCACTAGGTCGGCAGTGCCGACTGTGCCTCGCCAGACGGTACTCAATGCCTGGGTGACAGCGCGGTTGTAGAGCAGTGCCAAGGGGATGCCGGCTGCAACTCCGACCAGTGCGGTCAGGCTGCCCTCCATAAACAACAGCATGCGCACGCGTCGGGGATGCCAGCCCAGTGCCAGAAGCGTGCCGACCTGGTCCGCTCGCTCGCGGATGGACAGGGAAAAAAGGAGTCCGGCCAAAAGCAGCGCCGAGGCGATGACGAAAAAGCTCAGCCCTAGAAAAAGCTGGCCAAAGTCGACGGAGTCACTGCTTGATTGCAGCCCCGACTCTCGCACGGCGAGCGTTTGTAGTCCCACGTCCTGTGGGTCTAGCGCCTGCCGGACACGCTCAGTGACGGTTTCGACATTGTCACCTTGGAAGCGCAGGGCGGTGCTGGCACCAAAGGTGGTGGACCAGAGCTTCTTGGCCGTGTCGAGCGCGACGAAGATTTTGGGCGTGCCGCGGTGTGCCTCCCAGTAGTCTTCGTCCTTTGGGCGGACGCTTTCGGTGTCGATGGGAATGCCCGGATCCCAGTCCGTGCAGCTGTCCGCATCCGAGAGTCCGGGCAGATCGGGCATGAGCGTCTGGTCTGCGTAGGTGCCTTCGAGGGGGACGATGCCGCGCACGTTAACGGTGTGTTTGCGCTTTTGCAGCGTGCGGAGAGCACCCGAGACCACGAAGGACAGCTCGATCTCATCGCCGATGCTGGCATCCAGATCGTCTGCGAGCCAGCGGTTGATCAGAGCGTCGTCGCCGTGTAGCGTGGGCGCGTTATCCGGGAGCACTGCCATTCCGGCCGCGAAGGCGAATGGACTGGTTTTCGCGCCGCATCGGACTTCGTTCACAAAGTAGGTCAGTGTGGGTCTTGGGGGCGGCATCAGCTTAGCCAATGCGTTCTCGACGGAGGGATCGATGAAGACACGTTTGGAGATCAGTTCCGCGCCGTCTGGCGTGGGGCGCACGGTCAGTCCCACATCCTCCAGCTTCCAGTGTTTTGCCAGCGCATTTTCGAGGTGACGTGCATTCCCTTCTTCGCTCAGCACCAGGTTCGCTCGTTCCTCCGCAAGTCCCAATGCCTTCGCAAGCTCTTTGCGGGACACAAAAACATTGAGAGGAGCGAGTTGTTGTGCGCCGAGGCCCAGGCGTCCGAAGCCCTCGTCGGAGACCACGGCGGCCACGCGCAGGCGGAGAGTGGCCGCATCGCGGTCGTTCTGAGCGAGTGCGGCATCGCGCGGAATGGCGCTTGGCTTGGTCATCTTGAGCAGGATCGTGTCGCCTTCATCCGCCCCGATCCGCCGGAGCAGCGCCTTTGACACCACCGCTTCCCCTGGTGCCGGAGTGCGGAATTGCCCGGGTGTCGGCGCGAGTCGGGCGCAGTCTGCCGCGACTCCATAGATCTGCACGTTGTTCGCGAAGAGTCCGGACACATCCTCCTTGGCGCTGCCGCGGGTGTGCAGCAATGCGGTGCAGTGCTTCCCAGTTGTCTTTTCGAGCCTCTTGCCCATGTCGGCAAGAAAAAGGCGTTCGCCTCCCACGACCGCGCATTGCGTCTTGCCGAGCCGCAGCAGCGTCAG
>JAGLDW010000613.1 GCA_023145395.1 Lentisphaeria bacterium
GTTAAACGTGTTCTTCGGTTCGCCGCCTGGAGGCCGCATGCACATTTCGATCACGGCTGGCGGGATCATTGGTGTAGATTCCCGTCCACGCCCCTTGAAAATCCGCCCATGGAGTAGCATCTTGAGTACTCGCTTCCTACCTGTCAACCCCATGACAAGATCGCGCCACCAGCACAGATGAACGATGGGATCAACAGACTGCTCAACGACCATGAGATCGCACGCCTCGGGAGGTTGGCGCTGGGGTCGCGTTTTGCCGTTGAAGGATCGCTTGCGGGCGCTCACCGAAGTCCCCTGAAAGGCTTCAGCGTCGAGTTCGCCGACTATCGCCAGTACGTTCCGGGGGATGATTTGCGTCATCTCGACTGGCGGGTCTACGCCAAGAACGAACGGCTCTACATCCGCCAGTACGAGGAAGAGTGCAATCTGCGCGTCTATGCCCTGGTCGATGCCTCCAGCTCGATGAACTACTCTCATGAGGGCGCCAGCAAGTTCCGCCACGCCACCAAGCTCGCGGCTGCCCTCGCCTACATCACATCCCACCAGCAGGACAGCGTGGGGCTCACCCTCTTCGACGCCGAGGTGCGCCAGCAACTCCCCGCCCGCTCGGGACTCGAGCACCTGCGCCAGCTCTGCAATATGCTGGCCGACCACCAGCCAAGCGAGGACACCGATGTGGCGCTGACCTTGCACCGTCTCGCCGAGAAGGTGAGCAGACGGGCGCTCATCATCCTCTTCAGTGACATGTTCGACGACCTCGAACGCATCCAGAACGCCCTGGCGCACTTCCGGCGGCGCAAGCACGACGTGATCGTCTACCACGTGCTCGACAAGGCCGAGATCGAGTTCCCCTTCCGCGACATCGGGAACTTCGAGGACATGGAGACGAACGAGACCTTGATCACCAACCCGCGCGAAGTTCGCGCCGCCTACCAGGAGGCCTTCGCAGACTTCCTGTTCCGCTGCCAGCGAATTTGCGCTGGACTCGATATCGAGTACGTGCTGGCCACGACGGACCAATCTGTGGGCGGCTTCATCCAAGAACATATGATCCGACGGAAACGAGCCGGCCGGTAACGATCGGCCACGTCGGGAGACAACAGGCACTGCACAAACGGTATGGGCCCTTTTCTCGCACCATGGTTTCTGATGGCAAGCGCAGCGGCGGCAATCCCCGTGGCGTTGCACCTGCTGCACCGCCGCAAGCCCCAGCCGGTGCCTTTCAGCACCTTGCGCTTCCTGCGCGAGGCGATCGCCTCCACCCGCCGCAGCCGCCATCTGACCAATCTGCTCACGCTACTCATGCGCATCTTCATCATCCTCTTGCTCGCCTTCGCCTTCTCCCAGCCCCAGGTCACCTTCACAACCCTCATTCCCGAAGGGCGCAGAACCTGTGTCATCGTGCTGGACAGCAGCGCAAGCATGCAATTCAGAGACGGGGAGAGCACGTGCTTTGCCAACGCGAAAGAGTGGGCGATCAAACTGATCCGCTCCCTCGGCGAGGGCGACCGTGTGGCGGTGCTTACACCGGGGGTGCCCCATCCCCGCCTGGCGTTCCCCCCAACCTCCGACCGCGAAGCCATCATTCGGGTGCTCAACGACCTGGAGGCGGGCCACGGGCACACCAGCATCCCCGACACGCTCACCGACTTTCTCAAACGCATCGACAAGATCGGCAAGACCACAGGCCTCGAACTCCATGTGTTCAGCGATTTTCAGAAAGCTGGCTGGGACGACAAGGCGATGCAGAGCGTGGGGGCGCAACTTGCGGAGCGGGGCATTCTCCTCTTCCTCAACCACACCCGCCCCCCCATCGTCGCCAATGCCGGCATCACCAAAGCCGCCTTCTATCCGCCCGCCATCCTGGGAGACGGAGCTTTCCACACCCGAGCCACCGTGCTGGCTTCATCAGAGTTCAACGGCGGGAACCGGCTCCGCCTGACTGTCCAGGACGACCAGCAGGCCGACACCTCGTTCACCCTCCTGCCGGGAAAATCGTCCCGCCAAGTTCTTGCGGGCGCAGCGAGGGGGGAGGACGAACATGTGATGGGCATGCTGCAGCTCGAGCCGGATGGCTTTGATCTGGACAATGTGTTCCGGTTCTGTCTGCCTCGCAGAACAGCCATCCCCGTGCTTCTGGTCGATGGCAGCGCCGAGCAGGTTGGCGAGGGGCGGGAGACCTTCTTTGTGAAACACGCCATTCAGCCGGGTGGCAAGACCACGACGCTGTTTCAACCCAGACAAACCGACTGGCCTTCTTTCCTATCTGACGATCTGCACACGTACAGCGTGGTCTTCGTGTGCAATCCTCCCTCTCTCGGCGAGGCGGCTTCGCGGAAAATCACCGAGTTTGCCCGCAGAGGTGGGACTGTCGTCCTCATGCCGGGGCAGCATCACGCGCTGGAAAGCAGCCTGGACCGCCTGCCGGTGCTCAGCGGATTCCGCGTCGACAAGGAGGTGCTTCCGGAGGAGAAGGGCATTGGCATCGTCGGTTCCGAGAAACCGTCGCAGCTCGAGAAACGCCTGCTCTCCATCATGCCCCCCCCAGCAAATCTCGTCGTGCGCCGACGCCTGATCTTCAAGGATCTTCCCGCCAATGCCAAGCCCGTTTTCCACTACGCGGATGGAGGCGTGTTCGCCATGGCTCTTCCCCTGGGCAAAGGGAGCGTCTGGGTCACCTCGGTGAGCGCCAACCGCGACTGGTCGGAGTGGCCCCTCACCCCCTTCTTCGTGCTCTTCACGCAAGAACTGATCAAGGGAAGCGCCCGCCACATGCTCGCGGAACGAACCACCGAAGTAGGCTCCCCCGTGGTAATGGAATGGCCCGAGAACGCGCTTGAACTCGATTTCCACGTGCAGACGCCAGACGGCAACGAGCACGTCACACACATCTCGCGCACCGACATCGAAAAACCGGTGTTGATCGGCGGCTTCACCCGCCCCGGCTTCTACACCATCCGTCGCGGAGACGCCAAACACGTCGTCGCCGTCAATCTCCCCGAAGACGAGATGGAGATGGTGTACCAGTCCATGCAGGAACTGGCGCTGCCCCTGCGCGGCGTCTCCGTCTACCAGGCTGACTCCTGGCACAAGCACCAGCAGAATCTGGTGAACCTCCGGCAGGGGCGTCCGCTCTGGCCGTTGCTCCTGTGCATTGCCTTCTTCCTCACCGTGACCGAAGAGTTGTTCGCGAACATTCGCAGCCGAGCCTCCGCCGTCCCCGAGGCGTTGCGGCAGTTCACCAGACGTGGAGCCAGGGCGTGACTTTCGCATCCCCAGCCGTCATACTGATTGATCCCGTGCTGCCCGTCTGGCTGATTGCACTGATCGTTCTCGGCGCGGGGTATGGCGCCTACCAGACCTATCGCTACTGCACGCTCGCTCCACGCCAGCGCTGGCTGCTCTGGAGCCTGCGCATGGGAGCGGTGCTGATCATCGCCTGGCTGCTTCTGCAGGCGCATCGCCGGGTCACGCACACGGTCCATGAGAACCCAGTCCTGGCGGTTGCTCTCGACGTGTCGGCGAGTATGCGTGACAATCCATCGCAGGCCAAGAAAAGCCGGGCAAAGCGCGCTGCCAATTTTCTGCAAAGCAAGAAGTTCCAGCGTCTGACCAAGGGGTACCGAACGTACACGTACCTCCTTGGATCCGAACTGGAGGAGAGCGGTGACGAGGTCATCCTCTTCAACGCCCCCCGCAGTCACATTGGCTCCTGCCTGAACCAAATGGTGGAACGCCTCCGGGCCGAGAACCTGGGGGGGATCGTCCTGCTCAGCGACGGTCTCGACCAGAGTGGCGAACGCCTGACACCACAGACCCTCGGCGTGCCCATCTTCATTCCGGAACTGGAAGAACCGTTCGAGCGGGCTGAAGACGCGGGGCAGGATTTCGCGGTCGCCGATGTCTCCTATCCGAAAATGATGGTGGTCAACTGGCGAGCGTCTGTGGAAGTGGTCGTGCGCCGGAGGGGCAGCGGAACGCTTTCCTTCCCCATCCACCTGCGCCAAGGTGGAAAACTCCAGCGCACGAGCATGGTCGAGTTCGGCGAGGAGGAATCCTTCAAACAGATCGCCTTCAGCGTGGAGCCAGCAGACGTCGGCCAGCTTCTCTACCAGGTGGAAATCGCTCCGCCGGAAGACACGGTCTCCGAAAACAACCGCCGAGATTTTCTGATCGAAGTGACCGATCCGAAGAACCGTGTGCTCTACCTGGAGGGTGCGCCGCGCTGGGAGTTCAAATTTCTCAAACGCGCGTTGCTCTCGGAGAAGAACTATCAGCTTTCGGCTTTCGTGCGCGGTGGCGATGGCAGCTTTATCAACTTCGATGAAATGAGCGGCCAGGCAGGAGGGGAAAGCCCCACGTTCAGCACCGAATCACTCGCCGAGTACCGCGTGGTCATCCTGGGAGACATGCCCGGGTCGGCGCTGACCAAGGAGAACTGCAAGAACCTGCGCGACTTCGTCGACAAGGGAGGGGGACTGCTCGTGATAGGCGCCGCACGGAGCTATGGCCAGGACGGACTGATCGGCACACCATCTCTCGGCGAGGTGCTGCCCGCCAAATCCGTACCGGGAGCACGCATGAAGGAAGGACGCTTCACCGTCGCACTCACCCCCGCCGGAAGGACCCATCCCGCCTTGGGCGACCTCGCCCTCGAGACGCGCATCCCCCTCGTGCTGAGCTTCTGGTCCCCTGTCGAAGTCGGTGGATTCGCGTCCGTCCTGATCGCGACCGCCGACGGCTCTCCCGTGCTGGTCACACGCAGGTTCGGGCAGGGACGAGTGGCCATGGTGTTCAGCGACTCTCTCTGGCGCTGGCAGCTTGGCGGCGGCGGAGGAGGAGCGGAGAAAAGCCTCTACAACAAGTTCGTCACGCAACTGGTCTACTGGCTGGCGCCTAGTGAGAAGGATGTGGAGAAGACCACCGTTCTCCAGGCCGTGGTGGCCAAAAACGAAGTGGAATTGCGGGAAAAGGTCATCATCGGCGCCGTGTTCGACAGCGGGGACGAGGGAGGAGGCGTCAGCTGCAGAATCACAACTCCGGAGAACAAGCACCTCGTGATTCCCATGATGCCTTCCCGCTTGGGGACGGACTTGGGCCTGAGTCGCGGAGTGGATGGCTTCCGCTGCTTCTTCACACCCCAGCAGTCGGGCAAGTTCCAAGTCGTCCTCACCACTGCGGATGGAACGCAGGAGACCTCCATCATCCTACTCGCCACCGAGCCGGAAAACGAGAAGACCGGTGCATCGGTCAACCGGGAGTATCTCCAGCAACTCGCCCAGGACACCAGCGGAAAATTCGTGAAATGGAGTGATCGGCATTCGCTC
>JAGLDW010000614.1 GCA_023145395.1 Lentisphaeria bacterium
TGCACAGCTTTGGCATCGCCCACAAACTCGAGCGCACGCAGGGCCGCGAGCTTCACACTTGCGTCCGGCGAGCGCTCCGCCAGAGCGAGAACCGTCGATTGAGCGGCGCGCACACCACGTTCGGCCAGAGCATCGAGCGCGAACGGCTGATTTGCGCTGGGGAACTTGGGCAGGGACACAACCACCCGAGCAAAGAAGCCCGTGTCGTCGATTTGCCGCATAACATTCGCCGCAGCGCAGGCCATCCGGACATCAGGCAGCTTCAACGCTGCAACCACATCCCCTGCGGACTTCGCACCATCCAGCACGGCTTTCCCCTCGAATGCCGCCGCACGGACCGCGGGCGAAACATCTGCCGCCAGCAGTTCTGTGTAGATCGCCTTTGATTGTAGATTCCCGGCGCAAGCCAGAAGCGCACGTTGGGCCGCAGGAGCGATGACTGCCGGAGCGGCCTTCAGCGCTGCGGCTGCCTCCCGCGTGCCAATGCGTCCGAGCGCGTTCGCGGCCGCGGCGGCCACATTCCGGTCGGCAGAGGTCAACAGCAAGACAAGTGCGGGCACGGCCTGCGCAACCTTTCGCACCCCCAGTGAATCGGCGATGCCAGCCTGCACGAGCCCAGTGTGTTTCGGCAATGCGGTCAAGAGCGCTTCGCCGGCGGCTTTGCCGGGGATGGCCTCCAACGCCCGACGCGCCCAACCTCCCACCTTGGCGTCGCCCAGGGTACCGGCTAGATCGGCGATCGCATTGTCCATGCCGATCAACGCGAGCTGACGACAGGCGAACACGCGCCCGTCCGTCGTCGCGGCCGCGTCGGCCGCCACCCTAGCCAGACGGATGGACAGATCCGCACGAATGTCCGATCCACTGGCTTTCTGCTCCTTCAGCACCATGGCGGCAACCAGCTTCGCCCGAGGATCGTTTCTTCCCATCTCGTAGCCTGCAAGATCCCGGAAAATCGCGTCGATACCCTCTTCGTACCCCTTCTTGCGGGACTGGGCGAGATAGGCGTCGGACAATTGTGCACTTGGGGTGGCGTCGCAGGGCAGGTCTCCGAGCGCGTATTGGATGCCGTCGAGATAGCACTGCATGACTGCCTCGTTCCAGAAAATCTCGTGCCGGTGTCCAAGCGAGAGATAGAACACACGTCCCCTGCCAAACTCCCGGATCCAGGACACGGCAAAATCTCCGTCCGTGCGCTTGATCGCCTTTTTGGTCATGTCCGTATGATTCGCGTCGAGACTCAACAGCACCCGCAGTTTCTCGCGCGAATACGGCATTTTGAACTGGTAGATCTCGTCCTTGATGACGAACGCCTGGCCGCGGAACGCCTTTGCGAGCGGATGACCGGGGTC
>JAGLDW010000615.1 GCA_023145395.1 Lentisphaeria bacterium
CATCCTCGCGGATCTCTACCTCTACTACGGCGACCGGCGTGCCGTGACCGACGGCATTTTTGGTCGTATGGCCGATTACAACATCTCGGCCAAGGACAATCTGGGCTGGTACGCGGGCGGGGACAGCTACATCACCTGCCGACCCGGTTGCCATTTCGCGCGGGCTGCGGGCGGCGCGGCGTGGTTGCTCGCCGGTTTCCTGAACGAGGACGGCGGCTACCGCTGGATGCTTGAAAACCAACACGCGTTTCTGACCCACTTCCAAGTTGCGCGTCCACCGAAGACCACAGCGCTTCTGGACCACATCGAGCCGATCGAACCGTCGCGCTACTACGGCCTGACCGTGCAACCCATGGGTCCGTGGGCCCGCCGCAAGTGTACGGCCGCCGGACGCGCGGAAGTGACCGTGCCAGTCACGGCGCACGCCGACCTGCTCTTCAGCCGTGCGGCATTCCGCGAGCGCTTCGACCCGGATGCTGCATATCTGCTGGTTCAGGGCATCGACACGGGCAGTATCAACAGCAACTACTCGTTCCAGGCCAATGGGATCACGCGCTACACCGAGCTTGGATCGCTGTTGCTCTTCTCGAACAGCATGAAGCACACGGGCTGGGCGCAGAACGTGGTCTCGGCGAGTCGCGGCAAGCCAGACGCACAGTCGGCGGCGTGCGTTCTCGATGCATCGTATTCCTCAAATTTCGTCTCTGGCATGCAGTCGCGTCAGGAACACAATGGCGGCACCCGTTGGATCCGCACGATTGTGCGCCGCAAAGCCGGCTATTTCGTGGTCCTGGACCAGCTTGCCGCGCACGAGGAAGACACCTACAGCTTCACCTGTCGCTGGCGTTCGTTCCACCACGGGCGCAAGACCGGTCCGGCGGCGTATGAAGCCGTCGATGGGCAGAACCAAGTCCGGTTCCGCATCCAGAGCGCGGTGCCCGCAACCTGGCATGTGGAGAAGCTCCGGCGCGACGGCGCGACGCGCCCCACGGCAGTCCGGCAGATCCTGCGCCAACATCTGGACGCTGGGGAAAGCGTGACATTCCAGAATCTGCTGTACGCGACCAATGCAAAGCATGCGCGCAGCTTGGCGATCCAATCCCTGGCGCCAACCAGCGTTCTGGTCCACGGGCGCACCGACCAGGGGCCGGAGCTTGCGGGAATCGGCGTCGGAGGAATGGCGCTCGCCGACATTCAAGCCAGCGCGAGGTTCTGGTACGGGTCTGGCGATGCGCTGGTTCTATCCGGCACGCGGACGGCACGGCTCGGCAACGCATGTCGTATCGAGTCGCAGCAGGCATTCGATTTGGAACTGCATCGGGAGACCGGGTCTGGCTGGCTGCGCAATCCATCTGACCAGGCGATGATGCTCACGATCAGAGGGGGGCAGAAGAATGCTCTACGCATCAATGGCGCCGTCGCCGCATCCGGTATCGAGCTGGCGCCCGGCAAGCATCGGTTCGAACTCGGCAATGCAACTGCGATCTTCGCAAACATGGCCCGCGAACTCCGCAAACTCCGCGATAGCGCACCTGCTCCCGCCGACCTGGCGACACCAGACATCGAGCTGAAGGGGACCATGCGCTTCGAGACTATGTGGGAGCAAGACGGCGTGCCACCGCCGCACGCGGAACACGCCAACATCCGAATCCGGGCTGAACCCGAAACCGACATCGGCGTGCCCAAAACCTGGCGGAACCGCCTGATCGGCCCGCCGGCCGGGTATGGCTGGCACGGCAGCGAGCGTGCCGGCTGGAGCAAGGACGTCGATGGCGCCATCGTCATGGATCTCGGCGAGGAAACAGACATCGCCGACATCCAACTCGTGAGAAGCCGACGGTACCGGACCGAAACAGGCACGTTCAACCCCGGCGAATTCGCCTTCGACATCGTGCTCAGCAACGACGACTTCAAACGCGATCTCCGCAAACTCCGAGTCGATAATCCAGAATACGGCATCTTTCGGCAGGAACTGACCCACTACACGAACACAGCCCGTTTCCCCATGTTCACGGTGCCATTGAACCGACGCTCCCGGTTCGTGAAACTCATTCCGCGGCGCGTGATCGAGGTGAAGAGTCCGCCGGCCAGCTACTACGGCACGTATCGCGACGCCGAGATCTCGTTCATGGAGATCTATGTGCATCGAACCGACCGCGAGCCACGCCGCGAAGCGCGGCTCTGGCATCTCCCAAGCAACCAGGGCGGAGGCGTGCTGCACCAGGCCGGCACGCAGCTGCAGATGCTCGCCCCCGACGGCAGTGTGCTCTGGCAGCGGGAACTGGACGCGCGACCCGCCGCGCTGACACAACTCGTGGACATCGACGCCGACGGCACGCTCGAAGTGCTCGTGTTCACGCTGGCCGAAACGCTCACAGCCTATGGCACCGAGACCGGAAAGCCGGAGTTTGTGTTTGACCCCAACGCGTCCCCGAACACCCCGGACCGCGCCCAAACTACGCACAGCAGGCTGCGCCCAAACGCCTTCGCGGCCTGGCGTCCGGACAAGAACGGGCAACTGGAGGTCGCTTTCTTCCCCCACTACGCCTACGGCCGCATCAGTCCCGGCCCCGATCGCACCTTCAACGCGGTGACCTATACGGGGTTCTCACGCAGTGCGAAGTTCGCATTCCGGGTGCCGGACGTGACCGGAGACGGACGCGAGGAGCTTGCACTGGTCGGCGTCTATGGCAGCAGACAGTTCGGAGTAATCGCCTCCGACGCGCCAGTTCAGGATGGCACTCTCCCGGGATACATCACCACGGCGCCATTGACCGGCTACAGCAGCGGGAACATGGAATTGACCCTCTTCTGGGAAGGCGCGGTCGTGCGAAACGCTGCCGGCAACTGGCTCGGCGCCGTCGCGCTCAACCCCGGCGGGATCAACTACTTCGCGGGCACCGGATTCGAGCCGACCTGGTCGCACTTCCACCATCCGGAAAACCGTTGCTTCACGCAGGCGGATCTCGATCGGGACGGGACACCCGAGTTGCTTGTCGGACGCGTTGACGGATGCGTGCTCGCCTACGCGGCCCAAGATGGCAGGCTGGTCGCGAACATCATGCTGGACGGTGCCGTGCGCTGTCTCGCCGCAAGTGCTGCCGGGGTCATCGCAGGCACCGAACAGAGCCTGTTTGTGCTCGATCACACACTGCAGCCGATCGCACGCCGCCCCGGCGCGGTCGAAGCCGTCGCGGTCGTGCCCCGCCCGGACAAGTCCAAGCTCATCGTCGCCGCCCTGTCCGACGGCCGGGTCACAGGCTTGGCGCTCGCACGGGGAAACGGCAAGCGCTAGTGACACGACACTAGTAGGCATTGGTAGAAGCCAAGAACAAACCTGAGCAAATACGGTCGAATTGCACACGACGGCGAACGGGTCGTGGTGGCCAAGAACGGGCATCCCCCGGGCTCTACTTGCCACCCTTGACAAGCACCCGCCAGGTCCGGTCGGACGCATTGCCAGCCGCATCGACGAGGTGGGCGCGCAGGTTGTAGAAGTTGCTCTTGAGCTGGGTGCAGTCCAGAGTCCCCTCGAACGCCCTGCCAGCGGTCGTGCAGACGACAGGCGGAAGTACATCCCTGCCGACGCCGCCAAGCGTGGCTTCGAGGACCGGTTCCGGACCAAAGGCGAGCAGCTGCAGGGACACCTTTCCCTCCAGGAAGGCAGTTCCAGAACGCACATGCGGAGGCACCGACTCGAGGATAGCCAGCGGCCAGGTAGAACCATCGAAAACGGACCAGCTCAGCACACCGTCGGTCACCGAACAGACCCGGAACGCGCCCTTGTGGTCCACACACCCGGGCACGGGCAGCGAGAGGATGCCCGTGTAGGGGTCCGCCACATCGTAGCTCGAGTGCAGATGCCCGCAGAAGTGGGCCACGATGCCCCCTTCCTGAGCCAGAGCCAGGTAGCGCAAAGCCCGCTCGCCCTGCAAGCTGGCACAACCGGGGGAGAGATTGAAGGCGGCATTGTCCGGTGCCAGAAGCGGGTAGTGTGCAAATGTGAACACACTGCGAATCCCCTTCGCTTTCGCGTCCGCCAGTTGCTCCTTGAGCAAGGCCAGCGCCTCGTCGGCCAAGTCCAGGTTCAAGCCGATGAACCGGCACCCCTCGATGTCGAACACCGGATGAGTGGCACCCACCACGCGATTGAAACGCTCCGGTTTGCGCGGTTTGTCATGGTTGCCCTGCACGGTGTGAACCGGCACCCCAACCTTCTCGATTTCGGCCCAGTACGCGGCCATCGACGCCTCATCCCCATACTCGGTGATATCGCCGGTGACGATCACGAATGCGGGCTTGATGATGCGAATGGCCGCCACGGCCCGGCGAAGGGTAGGGATGCTTTCCTGGCTGAAGCGTCCCTTGCCTGTGACATTGATATGCGTGTCGCTGAGATGCACGAACACCACGGCTGAGACAGGACGGGTGACCGCAAGAAGGAGGACGAACAGGAGACTCAAACGGATCAGGTGTTTCATGGCAGAATTTCCTCAGAGAACTGATGCTACACTATGACACACTGCAAGAAAGTAAGGATCCTGCAAAACACGAAAAGGAATAATCCTCTCGCTTCGTTCGGGGCTGAGACAAACCCCTTTGAAAAGCGGCTTTTTCTCAGACTCTTTTCCTCAAACTCCTATTCTCCTCCAGATCTAAGATCTTCGTGAAAATAGAGCTGTGTATGGTTTCTTATCATGTCGAGTGTCACGCCAAGCGTGCATTCGTTGTCATGATCTCGCGGAAGGATTCCAGACC
>JAGLDW010000616.1 GCA_023145395.1 Lentisphaeria bacterium
CAGGCCGCCATCGCTGGACACCGTCGTGTACACAATGCACTTGCGGTGTTTTACATCCTTCGGGGTATTTTTCTTCCCATCCTTGGTTAGGAATCGGCCATCGTCATGGAAAAAGGCCATGTAGCGGCCGTCCTTGAGTCGCTCGACGGAGGCCATTGCCACAACTCCGCCAAAATCTCCGATGGGGGCAAGCGGTGTCCAGTGGGCGCCGTCGTCCTCGGAGACAGACATGCGGATTGGATACAGGCCCGAGAAGAGAATCAGACGTTTGACGCCCTTCGGATCGACCACCCGATGAATCGTCGGCACCTCTCTTGACGTGCTCCAGTTCTCCGGGACTTCCAGCCGCTCGCTCCAGGTCAGGCCACCGTCCGTGCTTCGTTTCAGGGTGATGGTGCCGCCACCATGGCTCTTGGGATAGGTTGCCAGCATGGTCTTGTTGTCCTCCAGCAACACGGTGGTCACGTGCCCCAGATACTGGCCCTCCTCCTGATCGACGATGACTTGGCGCTTCTTCTGTTTCGAGATATCGATCAACGGAATTGTGTACCCGGGTCGTTGGAGAATCTGGCCGTTCCGAATGCTCTCCGCCAAGCTGTTGCTGATCAAGGACGGTTGGGCCGAAACCTTTTTCGTGCCAGCTGCAACCTTGCCAGTCTTGCAGACCTCCTCGATGACGGGCGCGAGCAGTTCGGCGACCATGGCGTGCCCTTTGTCGTTCGGGTGCATGCCGTCAAGGAACAGGTCGTCAACCGACTGGCCCTCGACTCTGTCGTAGTCCCGGAACACCTGGAAGACGTCGACCATCGGCACGCCCTCCTCGCGGGCGACTGCCGCCACTAGGTCGCGGAACTCGGCCAGCATGAAGCTGAACCCCCAGGGGTCGTTCACGTCGTAGGGCGGCTTCCCGTAAAGTTCCTTGAGCTTGGCCGTCCAACGGAAAGGCGGCGCAGCCATCAGGATCACTTTTATGTTGCGGGATTTGAGCGTCTTGACGAAGCTGGATAGATTCTCTGCGTACCGCTCCTTCGCCACGCGGGGTGCAGTGGCGGGTGGGTTCTTCCAGACGTCGATGGCCGCATCGTTGCCGCCCAGCATGATGAGCACCAGCTTGGGATCATGATCCAGGACGTCCGTATGGAAACGGGCTCGGGAGTGCTCGGTCGTTGAACCGCCGATGCCCGAGTTGACGATCTCGACCGGCAGACCGCGGTCGCGCAACATGGTGTCGAGACGGTCGCAGTAGACGTGCTTGATCGAGCCGCGCAACGCAGTGGTTGAAGAGCCCAGAGCAACGATCTTCACAGTCTCCGGCCAGGCCACATCGGGGATGTCGGCCGTGTTGATCTTCATCCGCAGACCGCCCTGCATGGTGGTGATCCAAAGCTCGCCCGGTCGGTGCTCGAACACATACGGATACGACTGCCTGGCTGCGTGGTACTTCTCACCCGGCTGCAGCTCGCGTCGCGACACGACAACTGGCTGCGACCAGGTCTTGGCCTCGTCGGAGGAGAAGGCGATGGAGAGCTCGGCCCGACTGTTGCGATTGTATGGCTTGCCCACCGGCGAGCGGTTCCAAAGCAGGATCAACCGGCCATCGGCCAGTCGCGCCAGTTGACCGCAACAGGTGCTCGAACGGATTTGGGATCGTACGAAGTCGCGCCACGTGAGGCCCCCATCGTCGGAGAAGGCCTCCCAGAACCAGCCCTCGACGGTGCGGATCAGCATGTAGACGCTGCCGTCGGCCAGCTCGGTGACAGTGGCTTCCATGGCACCCCCGTGGCTGCCGCTGCCACCGATGTCCAGCACGTTGCTCCGCTTCCACGTCTTGCCTTCGTCGTCGGAAACGTAGCTCATCACCACATGCCGACCGGGGTCGAAACGTATGTCCTGGCCCGCCAGCACGAGCCGACCGCTCTTGAGCTGGATCAGGCTGCGAATCGCCCCGCACCAACCGCCCTGAATCTTCAGTGGCGCTTCCCAGGTCTTGCCATTGTCGAGGCTGCGGGTGATGTAGGTAGGCAGGTAGAATTTGGAGAGTTCCTCTTTGTCGTTGGCCACCCACTTGCCACGGGTGATCTCCCCCCCGTTCAGAAACCCCATCACAAGCGTGCCCTTGCGAGTGCGGATCAAGGCGCGTTCCGGCCGAGCGGAGAACGTCTCGGGATCGGCGAAAAGAGGATGCGAGTCCCAGGTTCTGCCCTCGTCCTTGCTGATGAACGCCGCCCTGGAACCGACGGCTAGAACGCTATCGTCGGGAAGGTTCGCATAGGGTCCCTGACGGCCGCCAGTCAGCCGCTGCCCCTTCGGGTGCAGCCGGATGTGATCATCCTCGGCCAAACCGCTGACGCTTGATCCAATCACGGCCAGAGCCACGGGCAAGGCGGTCAAGAGTGAGTGCTGCGTGCTCATTGTGGTCCTCTCCTAGTGGGTTGAACGGACAAGGAATCTGCTTGCTCTTCCGTTTTCCGTGACATGCTAGCACCTCTGAGTAGCAGGAAAATGGTTCCTGTCAACGGGATAAGCAAAGTAGGGCCTGCTGCCCGAGGGGGCAAGCAGACAGGAGGGACAAGAAGAATCAAGAATTTTCACCACGGATGGTCACGGATGGTCACGGATGAGAGAGAAGAGAGTCGCGTCATGGCTCGAGAGTGGATTCTTGCCATTTCGGCGAACGATAGCGGTGGACGATGGATC
>JAGLDW010000617.1 GCA_023145395.1 Lentisphaeria bacterium
TGGGGTCCGGGGAGCGCAGGTGCTCTCCGGCGGGGTCTGGGGCAGCGCCCCTTCGCTCTCCCTCTTCGTGTGCTTTGTATCTTCGTGGTGTATTCTCTTTGCTTTGCGGGATTCGCAGTGCGCACGTTCCAGTTGCGCGGTGTCTGCCTTGAGCACGTGAAGAAAATGAGGTTTTTTGCATGAATGCACAGCGTTTTTCCGTTATGGTCTATTGCGTGTTTTGTGTTGGAGGGATCATGGACTCAATTGCAGCGGTTCCTGATCCATCCCGTCGCTCAAAAACTCCCATCATCGGTCCGAGTGCCATTCCGGTCATGGAGCAGATGTTCTGGGTTCAGGCCGAGATTGCTCCGGGCACCGAAGTTGGGGTGGAGACGCCCGAGGGAGTCCGGCTTCTGGACCGAACAAAACCGGGACCCGGACAGGAGTTCAGTCGATTCTACTTCCGTTCCGACAGAGGCATCTCGGGAGGACACATAACGCTCTCGCCAGCCGGCGGAGCACCGATTACAGTACCCCTTTCCGTGCGCACATACCGGGAAGACATCGAAGAGCGCATTGGGCAGATTCCTGGCCTGGATCCGGCCGTGCGGAAACGGGGAAAATCCTATTTCACTCCTGCGATGATCGCGGTTGCCAAAGAAAACATGGCCGCGTATCCAGCACTTGGAGAGGGCATTCAAAGGAAGACTCGTTTTGACGGTTTGAGCGATCTTCAGCTCTGGGAGGCACTGCCTTCCTGGAATGTCCCGCGGCAGTGCTACAGCAACTGGCCATGCCCAAAATGCGGAGAGAAGATCTTCAGCAAGAGTGGATTCTATCCTTGGGAAAAGTCCGCCGCGAATCCGTTCAAGTGCAAGTGCCCCACTTGTGGACAGCTGTTCCCCACAAACGACTACCGGAACGACGATTTCACCAGTGGCCTCTACCCGGACGACGGCTGGGGGTATGACCCCGGCACGGGCCAGCGCAGTGATTTTCACGGCTGGATCGCCCACTACAACCATCATGTCGCGTGGCACGGCAGCGGCTCGCATCTGCAGAGGCTGGGCCTACGCTACCTGCTCTACGGGGATGCCGCGGCGGCTCACGCCGCAGGCATGCTGCTGGCGCGGATGGCATACGTATACCCCGGCATGGACATGCGTTGGCAGCAAGTCAGAACCAAATATCTCCGCCCGGGGCGCGCTCTGATCGACGGCAACTGGGAACGGAACGACCTCCTCGTCCCCGCACTTCAGACCTACGACGCGATTTTCGACTTCCTCGACACGGACACGCAGTTGGTCGAATTCCTTCACGCCAAGGATCCATCCATCAGGACTGCG
>JAGLDW010000618.1 GCA_023145395.1 Lentisphaeria bacterium
GCCCGGGAGGAGGACATGGCCCAATTCGTCGCCTGCGCGAACATGGGCGCCATGAGCGACTCCTGGCTCGAGGAGCTGTTCACCCACGCATACAACAGCGGCATCAATCGAGGTGGATTCGATGACGAGACGTTGATCAACACCCTCACTCGCGAGGGGCCGACACTGGTTTCCGGTCTGGGATACGCCTACGGCTACACCGTGAGTAAATCCGACATGGCGGAGATTCTCTCCCGCGTGTCCTCTCCCCGCTGGCAGGCGCGGTGCGCCCTCTACGATCCCGTCGTCAACCCGAAGTTCCGGGCCGAGTTCGACACGTGGATCGACCTGCTCGCGGCGGGTCAGTTCGGACCATCCTATGGAGATAGCGGAGCTGCTCGCGCCGTCCGTTATCCCAAGGGCATCCCTGCATCTCTATCCGTGCCATACGCTCGGGCCTACCGACGCTGGCCGACGGAAAAACTTGCCCGGGCGATCCATCGGGCCGGACGACGTCCCCCCCTCCTGTTCGAGCCGGATGTGTGGTCCCGCGTGGAGGAGCATGTGGGCCGCATTGGCGCCGCACCGCCGCTTGAGAGCCGGGTGCTGGACGGCATGGGCTTTGCGCTTCTGGAGTCCAGGCCCCAAGCACCCCAGCTCAAAGAGAGAGCCGCTGTCGCGCTCCGCTACGGATATGCCGTGGGGCATCATCACCACGACAATCTGAACATCGAGATGTGGGCGCATGGGGAATCGGTCTCTCCCGAGCTTGGGTATCCCTGTTGGGCACATCCGCTGGGCAACACAGGCTTCGTTGCCCACCACAACACGGGCATGATCAATCGGACCGGACAGTATGCCGGCGGCATCGCGAAGGGCGCGCTCGAGCAGTTCGCCCAGGCGCCGGGCGTCTCGTTCGTGGATGTGTCGGCGGAGCCAAGCGGATTCCCGAACCGAGTCTATCGCCGAGCCGTCTGCCTGATCGACGCACCGGGAGGCAACGTCTATCTGTTCGACGTCTTCCGCATGGCTGGTGGAGACACGCGAACCTTCTGCTTCCATGGCCCGGGGCACAAGGCATGGGACTCGAACCTCGAGTTCGGACCAGAAAAGAAGGGAGCCTGGCAGATTTCCGGTGTCGGGCGCAATCTCAAATCGAACATACTCGATCCACGAGTCGCGAGATCGGACCATGGCGCCTGGGCAGACTGGGCCTGCGACCGCAGTGACATGCATGTCCGTCTCGACATGCTGGCAGAACCTGGCAGATCCTACATCACCGCCAAATGCGGCAAGACCGACCTGCCCCCGATCCGGTATCTCTTCGCCGAGGACGAGGGAGCGGATCGCGCCAGTCAGTTCGTCGCCTTCTGGCAACCCTATCTCGACACTCCCTTCATCGAGAAGGTGGAGAGGCTGGCGGTGATGGGGGCGTCCGAGGGAGAGTTTCAACCCGTGGCGGTACGCGTCACACTGCCCGCTGGCAGGATGGACACTCTCATCTATTCCGGCGACGAGGAAGCGCGCCTGCGCGTGGGCGACATCGAATTCCAGGGCAGTTTTGGGTATTGGTCCGAGCAGAATGGCAAGCTGCGCTGCATGCAATTGGTCAATGGAAGCATGCTGGCCAAGGGGGACTTGGGAGTTCGAAACGTCGAGCCATGTTTCCGAACCACAGTCACATCGGTGGATCATGCGGCTCGAGAGGTGACTCTGGAGCGGGCGCTGCCCACCAGCAACCCACTTGCCGGCAGCCTGATTCATTTTCGCAACGGCAGTCACCGCACGGCCTATCATATCAAGGAAGCGCTCCCGCCGGGGAACAAGCTGAAATTGGATTTGGATGCCATCATCTTCAGATCCAAGATCGTGGAGTTCGCGGAGGATGGCAGTCACGTCGTCTGCGAATTGACACCCAGAATCCCTGCCTGCGGCGGTGCCACTCCCCACGGCTACTACGACGGCGCCTTTGCCACCAGCGAGAATCTATCGGCGCTCTATCGCGTCACCAAGACGGTCGGGAACCGAATCTACCTCACGCCCAACGTCCAACCGGAACATTTTTCCGACAGCGACGGCGATGGTAGGACGATGCTGCGCATCTACGACATCGGCGCCGGGGACGAGGTCGCTCTTCCCAACTCGGTCTTTCTACGTTTCCCACAATGACAGGGCAATGGGGCGCTGCCAATGCCATGAAGTTTCTCGCGTGGCGTGTTCGGAAAGCGGAGAAGATAGGGGTAGGGACGGCGCATT
>JAGLDW010000619.1 GCA_023145395.1 Lentisphaeria bacterium
AATCAGCCGCGCAACATTACGCACCCACCCAAGACGGCATACGGAGAGAGACTTCATGGCGGTGGGTGTCTCTCCGGCTACCGCGCCCCTTGCGAGCAGGCCAGAATACCATCGTACAACGCTGCCACGTCCCGAGCCATGCATTCGGGTGTGAACTGACCGGCGCGGACTCTCGCGGCGGGTGCCACCGCAGCGCGGGCCTCTGGAGTGCGCCAGCGCAGAATCGCCTCGGCCAGGCTCTCGGCGCCGGCATCCGTCAACACCCCCGCGTCGCAATCGGAGAGGATGTCATCCGGTCCGCCGCCACGCACCGCCACAACGGGTTTCCCCAATGCCAACGCCTCCACAACAGTGCGACCGAACGGTTCCTGGTCGGAGGTGGACACCAGCACGCTGGACCGGGCTATGTGCGGAAGGGCGTCGCTGGCATCGACGACAATCCGCAGGACCTCCTCCGACAAACCGAGATCACACGCCTGACGCCGAAGACGCTCCAAAAGCCGGTGTCCCGCACGATCATGCACGCGACCGACGACAAGTCCCACTAGCTCCGGCGCCTCCCGACGCGCCTGGACCAGCGCGTCCACAAACAGACCATGTCGCTTCCACACCACAAAATCCGCCACCAGCGTCGCGCGAAAGCAGTCGTCTGCGGACTCCGCGGATTCCGGAACGCGCACAGACACTCCGTTTGGAACGACAGTCACACGCTCCGGAGGCAGAATGTCCTCCCAGCGGGCTGCCACGCACTTCGACACCGCGATCACCTTGCTCACCCGGCGCGACAGCATTCTCCGCACACGAACCGGTGCGTGTACGTCCCGGTCATGCAAGACGACCGGAACACGAGACTCGATCCCCCGTGGAAGGAGCAATGCCGCGCGCAGTCCGTTCGCATGCAGAATATCCGGATTCCATCGCGAGACGGCACCCTGGATGCAGCGTCCGTTCACCCAGCGCAGAAACAGCCATTTGGCAAGGCCCGGAACACTCTTCCCCCAATGCCCGGGACGAATGGAATCGACTCCGATCCCCTGTGCACGGGCTTCCTCGGAAAGCATGCCGGAAGGAGCCAGAAGAAATGGCTCCAGGCCCTGTGCGCGGGCCGAATCAAGAAGGGCGAGAAAACTGCGTTGCCCACCACCAAAAAACGGAGCGCAATCCAGGTAGAGAATCTTGGGCGGCACCTGTTCCTCCTGCGAAGACCTCATCTCCGGACCTCCGACCTGTCCAGCCAATATCCACGGCCGGGAACGAGTTCCAGAGGAACTAGAAAGGACCGTGTTTCTGGATCCCACAGTCGATATGCCTCCAAGGGGTTGGCCGTGCGGCGGTCCACGCCGACGGCGTCCCAATCCGCTGCTCTCAACGCTCGCGCCGCAGGCGGGATCGACACGCCCTGCAACACCTCGTTGCGACTGCTGCGGGCATACACCCAGTAGCCAGCCAGCGCCACCAGGGCAACCGCCTCTTGTGCCATGCCATCCACGCGCTCCCATACCTGTCCAGAACCAGCATCCACACCCAGCAACTGCAGCGGATCCGAATCCAGCGGAGAGAATGGCAGCGAGACCAGATTCCAGCCTGGGACAAACGGGATCGCCACTTCCAGGGACTCGCTGTAGCGAATCAGAAAACGGCGCAGCGCCCGAGCACTTGAAGGAGCGATCTCGAGCATTGTGGTCAGCGCCATGTTGCGGGAGGAATAGCCAAGGGGCATATCCGCTCCGTCAAGTTCGTGCAAGGTCAGGTATTGCCCATCGGCCAGCATCCCCGTTGCATCCCAGGTCACGGTGAGGGAGGCGGGTGCCTCGCGCGCACCCGGTACCGGCGGTGTGAGTTCAAGAATCCAATCGCTGGCACTGTCCCCAAAGCGATAGTCCTTCCGGCAGGCTGTTGCATCGAGAACGAGTCGGCAACCTGCGGGTTGCTGCCCCCCCGGAAGCACCTCGTCGAGAGCGCCGTCGAAGGAATCGCTCGCCCCGGGTCTCATCCCGAACACCAGGGAGCCCGACCCGTCATCAGACGTCAGAGCAAGAGTGATCTCCCAACCCAGGCTGTACTCCGCCGTGATCGTGATATCGAACTTCACGGTGTCAGGCATCTCCAAATCCCACCCTTCATACCCATATCCAGCGTCGGGGACAATGGCTGGAGGAGCGGGGAAAGCAGAATCAAACGCCACTTCGACAACCACATTGCCATCCTCATTCGCACCAGTGAGAGATCCATGTGCGCCAGGCTGGAAGGTGACAGTGACCTTTGCCGCGCCGTACGTCGCCGTCAACACTGCGTCTGCCGATGGCATGGTGAAACGAGTGACCGCCGCCGAGGAGTCAGCCAAGCCCGATGTGTCCCCCGTCCACTCGTCGAAAGAAGCGTCTGCCCCCCACGGATTGGCGGCCACAGCCACGCTCTCCCCGGCGTTGTATCTCCCGCTGCCACTGCCGTCCACCACCACAAGACCGTGCAAATCGAGCGGGCCGCTCAGGAACGCCACCATGGCAGCGCTCGTCTGCTCGCTGGTCGTACGGGCCAAATAGGAGTTTGGCGTGACCGGATCAATCACACAGGAGATAGGCGGAAAGTACGTGCCCAGCCCATCGTCGTAGGTTCTGTACGCCGTGCTGGTGTCCATGTCGCTGAACCAGCGCACATAGTATCGATCAAGCAGAGCGCTTACCTCGGAGTCGGCGCAAACGATATCCCTCATGTGCGTCGTGTAGTAGTAGTCTCCCTCGCCGGTCAGCAAATACACCAGCCGCCCACTGGCGCTGGCGAGATCCATCGCCGCCTGACGGTTCGTCAGCCACTCGGACGCCAGCGCCACCTGCCAGTCCCCCCGGGTGGAGAACGCCTTGCCGTCGAACAGGCCCTGCCCCGAGAGAATGTAGATCCCCGTCGTCCCGGAAATGGTGTAGGTCAGCAGCCGATTCACATCGTCCGCAAAGTCACCCCATGTGATAATGCGCCCGCCGGGATCCCAGACCCCGGAATGACTGATATCCGTCGGAGCCAGGCCTGCCGGAATGTTCTCGGTCACAGTGACCGCACCCGTCCCCGCGGGAGGCAGAACGCTCAACTGCACCTCGCGCTCGCTCAGCCCGCTTTCCTGGATATGGCGGATCACTTGCGGCACTCCCACGGCGTCCACAATGAGATCCACCCCCCAGCGGTTGCCGCACGCATCCCAGCCGGCCGATGTGCCAAGGGACACGGTCTCGGGTGCTTCGCTCCACCCGTCGGAAGCGACTGCCACAGTCACTTCGGATCCACTCGGCAGCCCGACAAACGCCCAGATCCCCCGCGTGTCGGACCGAGTCTCCACCCCATCACGACCTGCCACACTTGCCGTGACAATGGCATCGACCACGGGCTTCCCATTCACGTCCAGAACCCTTCCGGACACCACTTCGCCCGTATCGTGCGGGAACACATTGTACACGCACTCGGTCACGTTGGTGAATGTCGTGCTCGAGGTCGATACGACCGGCAACGCATACCACACGTCGTCCCGGTTGGACCAGCCCATGTTCAGGTGATGATAGACGATCCCATCGTGAAACCCGTATCCGTCGCAGATGACGGCGTGCGCGCCCTGGGGGCCTGTCAGAGAAAGGGCAACGGGATACCCCGCGTCCAGATTCGCGTTCGCCATCCGCTGGAACTCGGACGCGGTGAAGTGAGCCTGAGTCCAGGGCGCGCTACTCGTGATTGCATTCGCGAACCCGAAGTCGAGTACGAGTGGGTCGCTGATCTCAAGTCCCCACGTCCCGCCCGAATCGTAGTGCACGGGCACTGCCAGGCCACCGTCGTGCATCAGCGCGGCAATTTCCAGAATCTCGTCGTCGGGCGTGTTGTAGTCCACGGACAAGGGCATCTTATCCCAATCGTATGCACCCCCCGATCCGCTCCCCCCCTTGAATGTGCGCGTCTCGCTATGCTCCACGTCCGAGCCGTCGGTCCAGGTAATGACTCGCTGCGCGCCCACGGGCGCCGTGCCATGCTTGTGGAAGCGTGCGAAGTGCGCAATGACCACTGGGATGCACCCAGCGGGATAGTTGTTGGCGTTGCCGACGGGACCAGGCGGACAATAGTGGTTGTAGCAGGCTTTCTTCTGCCCGGCCGCCGTGTAGATATACCCCTGGCCCCACTGAACATCCGGAGAGAGCAGAACCCGGGGATCGTCCGTCAGAACGCTCAGAGAAGCACGCTCCGCAACCGCTAGAAGACTCTTCCAGCGCGCGGCGTTTGCCGTTGCAGTCGCGTCGGACCGGACATGTTCGTCCGCCGCGTCGAGTCGGCGACGGGCATCCAAGAGAAAAAAGGCGGTTGGGGGACTTTCCTCCTGCTCGATCCATTCTCCGGTTGGCGAGAAACCAAGCACGGGGGGCAGCGATCGGTCCGCACTGAGAAGAAGAAACCCCTCAGGCTCAAGACGCGCAACATACAATCCACGGGTGCCGCGATCTCCGCCTCCCGCAGCCCGAAGCTCGCGCACAATCCGCCGTCCCTCGAGGCCCATGAACGATTGACTGCGGGCCAGCCATGCAGATGCCGCTCGCTCCGCCTCATCCAACGCGACGGTCTGGGCTAGACAGGAAACACTCGCAGGCAGAAGAATGGCCACCACCAGGGACCAGAAGGAAAGCAGTGCTTTGAGGCCATGACACGACATTGCCAACTTCTATTTCTTTCAACGCGTTGTGCAATCTGAAAAAGGATGTGGACATAGTATGCATCGCACACATTTGAATGTACCATGGAACGCCAGACTACGCAACGAATTCGACTGCGTACACTACCCATGGGGCTTCAGCCTAGCCGCCTAGGCGACCCCACGCTATGTTGCACAGGCAGCTTGGTTGCGAATGACCTGTCCGGAAAACGGGAGACAAGACATGAGACTCCTTCTGTGTGCGACCGTGTCGCTACTCGCGGGCTCCCTTTTTGGCACACCCGAAAAACGCGAGATCAGGATGGCGGAAGGCGGGGGAAAGAACCGCATCCAAGCCAGTGCCTGGACAGCCTGGGGCCGGGGATTCACGCGGCAGGGCAAAATACTGCACTGCGACAATGGCACCGACGCGCAGGCCATCCGAGGCGCCGGGCAGACCATTCCCCTGAACCAGACAGAACCGCGGCTCATCACAGCCACGGCCTGGAGCAAGTCCGAAGATGTCGGAGGAGGCGCGGACACGAACTACTCGCTCTACCTCGATCTCCTGTATATGGATGGCACCCCCCAGTGGGGCATCAAGACCGCTTTTGACGCGGGCACGCACGGCTGGGAGAAGCGCACGCTCCATTTCATGCCCGAGAAACCCATACGCAGTGTCCAAGTCTATGTCCTGTTCCGAAAACACACAGGCAGAGCCTGGTTCCGGGATGTGGCCTTTCACGAGATTATCGCGCCAGAAGGCTCCTACATGTTCGACGGCGCACCCGTTAGTGGTCCATCTGCAAAATCCCCTGGATTCCGGTTGCGCGATGTGGCCTCCGGAGCGAGCGTGCACACCTTCGACAACGGCCAGGCGCTCGGCGTCAAATTGACCAGCGGCGCTGTAGTCCGAGACGGCGTCCAGTTCCTCGAGGCCGAGATCACAGACACCACCGGAAAAGATCGCGCCCTGACGCTCTTCTACACCATCCCCCTGCCCGCAGGCGCCTGGACCTGGCACCATGACCTCCAGTCTTCACAACCGATCGAGGGACGTGGAGAGTTCGCCAACACCAGTCATTTTGCGGCAGGCGCAAACGGGCGGGTCAGCCGCTATCCCCTGTGCGCGATCACAAGCGAAAACCGCAGCCTGGCACTCGCCTTCGACCCCCAGTTCCCCGCCTTTGCACGCCTTGTCGGCAATGCCGTCTGCCGCGAGCTGTTCGTGGCCTACGACATCGCCCTCACTCCCGAACAGCCCACCGCAAAGCTGCGTTTCTGCCGCTACACCGCCGATCCCCGGTGGGGCTTCCGATCGGCGCTGGAAAAGCTCTACACGATCTTTCCCGAATCCTTCCGCTGCCGCATCCCCCGCCAGGGACTCTGGATGCCCTTCGCCCGCATCAGCAAGGTCGAGAAATGGCAGGATTTCGGCTTCCGCTTCAAGGAGGGAAACAATGAGACCGCCTGGGACGACGCCCATGACATCATCACTTTCCGCTACACCGAACCCATGACGTGGTGGATGAAAATGCCCAAGGAGATGCCCAAGACGATGGAGGCGGCGCGCGACTTCGCGCAAAAGCTTGCCGCCGAGGACAAGGGCGCCAACGGGAAACACGCCCGGGCTTTGCTGGCCAGCGGGTACCACAACGAGAAGGGGCAATACCCCGCGCGCATTCGGGACACGCCCTGGTGCAATGGCGCGGTCTGGAGCATGAACTCCATGCCCGAAGTCCCCGGAGAAGTCACCGACTTCAAGCTCAAATGGAATCCGGACCTCAAGGAGACGCTCTACGGCGCCAAGCGCAAAGGCGATCTCGACGGCGAATACATCGACTCCAGCGAAGGATACGTCACCGACGAGCTTAATCTCCGGCGCGACCACTTCGCGGCGGCGCAAACCCCGCTGGTCTACACGCT
The DNA here is from genome assembly GCA_023145395.1 of Lentisphaeria bacterium. Lineage (GTDB taxonomy): Bacteria > Verrucomicrobiota > Lentisphaeria > Oligosphaerales > Lenti-02 > JAGLDW01. The sequence continues at coordinate 6,584 of JAGLDW010000619.1, forward strand.
GAACTCACGCAAGCCGGCCATCTTCCGCGGACTCATCGCGGCCGAGTACGCCCGCGCGCTCGCCACCGATGTCCACGGCATGGACAAACTCATGATGGCGAACAGCACGCCCTCGCGCCTCTGGTTCCTGGCACCCTATCTGGACGTGATGGGCACGGAAACCAACTGGAACCGCGGCAGCACCTGGCGTCCCATGTCGATCCAGGATCTCCTTTTCCGCCGCGCCGTCTGCGGGCCGAAGCCCTTCTGCTTCCTCCAGAACACCGATTTCGTGAAGTTCCCCTCCGACAAGGTGGAGAAGTACATGAAGCGCAGCCTCGCCTTCGGCATGTTCCCCGGATTCTTCAGTCACAACGCCTCCCAGGGACACTACTTCTCGCGCCCCGAGATCTACAACCGGGATCGGCACCTCTTCAAGAAATACATCCCCCTCTGCAAGCTCGTAGCCGAGGCTGGCTGGCAACCCGTCACTCGCGCCCGCGCAAACGAAAAAGACATCGTCGTCGAACGCTTCGGCACGGATTTTCTCACGGTCTTCAACCCCTCCGACAAAGCCCGCACCACATTCATCCAGCTGGAGACACCGGGCATAAGAAGTGCGACGGAGCTGATCTCAGGCAAACGGATCCCGGCCAATCCCAGGCTGCTTGTCCAGCTCGGCCCGGAAGACGTGGCCGTCCTCAAATTGCAGATGAAAGGAACGGGCAACTGATCCCCTGCGACGGGACATCAATTTCATGGAATGGAGACAGGACAATGGGGCTCTGCCCCAA
>JAGLDW010000062.1 GCA_023145395.1 Lentisphaeria bacterium
CGCACCTACTTGCCTTGTGCAGTTCGCAAAGGCACGGCCGCTGTGGACATCGGCCCTCCAGGGATTCGCGGAGTTCGCAGGGCATGGCTCGTCGGGAGCCTCGCCCTCCAGGGATTCGCGGAGTCCGCAAAGGGGCGGCCGGTTGCGGAGAACCGGCTTCTCCAGGAGATGCGGATGCCATGGCGCAATGATTTTGCCATGTTTTCCAGTCTTGCATTGCCTAGGCTGAAACGGCATGTTACGCGCACTTCGAGACGCTGGGGGAGCGTACTGCCGCGCTCGAGATGCCTAGCTGTTTCGTCTCAACGCCGGTGACAAGGGAAACTGATCATGCGATTGCCGTACACACCTATCATGATCGCCTCTCTGATGTTCCTTGGTGGTTGCATCCTGACTCCATCCGAATCTCGCATCCCTGAAACACAGGTTCAGTTCTATGTGAGCCCAAAGGGCAGCGATCGGGACAGTGGCACTCGGTATCTTCCGTTCAAAACACTGGTTTTCGCTCGTGAGCGGATCCGCGCGATGGTTCAGGGCAACGCGTTGCCGAAGGGCGGCGCTGTGGTGTTTCTGCGCGAGGGGACCTATCCGCTGCCACAGGGATTTGTGCTGGATGAGCGGGATGCGGGCACCGCGGTCGCTCCGGTCGCCTACCGGGCCTTCAAACGCGAGGAAATCCGTCTGGTTGGCGGGGTTGTGGTGGATCCCACCCGCTTCCGCGCTGTCACGATCGATGAGGAGGCGTGCGCACGGCTCTCGATGGAAGCTAGGGAGAATGTGGTCTGGCTTCCGCTCGAGGATATCGGGATTCCCGAGCTGAAAGCGCTCCCGGACACGTTTCGTGGCGGTGCGCCCATACCAGAGCTATTCTTTGGCGACGAGCCGATGCAGCTTGCGAAGTGGCCGAATGAGGGATGGGCCACCATCGCCAAGGTGATCGACCGGGGCGTTGCCCCAGCCGGAGAGGTCAAGACCGCCGCATCCGGGAAGAGTGCGCCAGGGGGCGTGTTCGTCTACAGCGAGGATCGTCCTTCCTCGTGGGATGTGGCGCGGGGTGTGTGGCTGCACGGATACTGGTGCCACGACTGGTACGACGAGACGATTCGGATCGGCGCCATCGACCCCAAGACCAAGCAAATCACACTCGCCAAACGCCATGGCTACGGAATCGGCGCCTCCCACAAATGGAACCATGTCCCCAGGCGCTACCGTGCGCTGAATGTGCTTGATGAATTGGACCTGCCGGGCGAGTACTGCATTGACGCGGAACGGCGCCGTCTCTACTTCTGGCCTCCGCGCAAGCTGAAGAAGGGGCGGATTGTGGTGTCCCAATGCACCGAACCAGTTGTCTCCCTGAAGAACACCAGCCATGTCATTCTGCAGGGCGTCGTGGTGGAGGGCACACGCGGGACCGGCATTCGCGTGCGCGGAGGGCATGACAACCTCGTGGCGGGGTGCACCGTGCGGAACACGGCGGGGGCGGGCATCACCATTTCGGGCCTGCGCAATGGCGTGACGGGCTGCGACATCCACAGCACGGGAAAAGACGGTATCTCCATCGCCGGGGGCAACCGCGCGACGCTCGAGCGAGGTGAGAACTACGCGACCAACAACCATATCCACCACTTCGCGCGCCTCCAGCGCACCTACGCTGGCGGGATCCGTCTGAATGGGGTCGGCAACCGCGCGGCGAACAATCTCATCCATGACTGTCCCCACGCCGGCATTCTCTACGGGGGGAATGACAACACCATCGAGAGGAACGAGATCTTCAACACCTGTCTGGAGACGGGTGATGTGGGCGCGCTCTACACGGGGCGCGACTGGGGCACGCAGGGAAATGTCATCCGCCACAATTTCATTCACCATGTCGGCGGTGTGCGCGGCTGGTCCATGGGGGTCTATCTGGATGACTGCGATAGCGGTGACACGATCTACGGGAACATTTTCTACCGAGTGTCCCGGGCTGTCTTCATCGGCGGTGGGCGGAACAACGATGTGGAGAACAACGTGTTCGTCGATTGCGCGCCCGCAGTGCATATTGACAACCGGGGAAAGACTCGCATTGAGTGGAATGCGGGCGTGCAGTCAAGCTGGGATTTGGAGGCCAAGCTCAAACGCTACAACTACACCAAGCCGCCGTGGAGCACGCACTATCCACAGTTGGCGAACATCATGCAGGACCAGCCAGCGCTGCCAAAACACAACCGGATTGTCAACAATCTTGTCGTCGGGCACAACCAATGGCTGAGCGTCAAGGGAGTGAATCTCGAGAACCAGACATTCGAGGGCAATCTGATTCTGTCCGAGGATCCTGGTTTCCGGGATCCGGAGACGCTGGATCTTCAATTGCGCGACGACTCCCTGGTCTGGGGAAAAGTGCCGAATTTCAAACGCATCCCCACTGAGAAGATCGGTCTCTACGAGGACCCGCTCCGGGCGAGTTGGCCCGGGCGCATGCCGAGCCTGTCCGGGGGACTGGCGGCACCGAGTTCCAGCCAGCGTCCCTGACCCGCATACCCAAAAAGGGAGACATGGACCGTGGATATCCCCCCCGCAAAGACTCCTTTGGAGTTGCTTGACCTCTACTACCACGACATGCGCAGCCACCTGCTCGAGGTGGCTGCCGCTTTCGACCGCATCGAGCGGGCCGGTGCCTGCGACGACCCGCGTCTGCAGGCATTGCGTCAGGCAGCGTGCATCGCCGTGGATGACCAGCCCGGTCGCGCGGTTCGTTTCCTCGAACTGCTGTCGGAGTAGACGTATGCTCATTCGCCCTGAATTGACGGATGAGGGCTGCATGCGCCAGGCACTGCGGCTGGCGGCGACCGCCGGAGAGTTGGACGAGGTGCCCGTGGGGGCGATTGTGGTCTATGATGGCCGTGTGGTGGCGCGGGCGCACAATCAGGTCGAGACACTGAAGGATGCGACGGCGCACGCGGAGATGATCGCGCTCACCCAGGCGGCCGCCGCAGTGGGCGACTGGCGCCTCACGGAGGCCACGCTGTATGTTACCAAGGAACCGTGCGCCATGTGCGCGGGCGCGATGGTCAACGCTCGGCTGGGCAAGCTCGTGTTTGGTCTGCCCGATCCCCGCATGGGTGCGGCGGGCGGCGCGCTGAACATTACGGACTTCGAGGGCATGCTGCACCGCGTCGAAGTCGTGGGCGGAGTGCTGCTCGAAGAGTGCCAATTCTTGATCCAGGATTTTTTCCGCCGTCGGCGGATGGAGCAGAAGGAGAAGCGGGACAGTGGCGAAGCGAAAATTGATCAATGAGCTTGCGTGGTCCGCATCGCGCATGCAGACCTTCGAGCGGTGTCGGCGCGCGTACTACTATCAGTACTACGGGAGCTGGGAGGGCTGGTATGACGACGCTCCTCCCGACACCCGCAAACTGTATCTTCTGAAAAATTTGACGACTCTGCCGATGTGGGCCGGCAGCATTGTGCACGAAACCATCGCCGGCAGCCTGATGGAGTTCGCCCGAACAGGGACGGCGATCACGGTGGGACAACTGCAGGCCCGCGCTAGGAACTGCCTGCGTGGTGGATGGGTCGATGCCGTGACCAAGAAGTGGGTGCGAAAGCCCAAGCTGACCAATCTTCAGGAGCTGTACTACGGGAACGGGAAGACGTTGCCAAAGGAGCAGACGGAGGACTGTCGAAATCGGGTCTACGGCTGTCTTCAGGCCTTTGCGGAATCGCCCCTGCTGCGCGAAATCCAGACGGTCCCCAGCATGGACTGGAAGCCGATCGACAAGCTGGACTCCTTCCAGGTCGAAGACGTGAAGGTCTGGTGCGCCATCGATTTTTCCTACACGGCGCCTGATGGGACGCTGCGCATCCTCGACTGGAAGACGGGCAAAGAGAAGGTGAAGACCATCCAGACCCAGTTGGCCTGCTACGCGCTGTTCGCCTGCGAACGCTGGTTCGCCACCCTCGACAAGCTGCGGATCGCCGGCGTCTTTCTCGGGGAGAATGCCCGAGTGAGCACCTATCCCATCGCGCCGGAGCTTCTCATCGACACGAAGGAGGTCATTCTGCGGGACACGGTGGAGATGCGCAAGCCTCTGACCGACGTGACGGCCAACGTGGCGCGCGAGGAGGATTTTGCCTGTTGCGAGGACGAATGGGTCTGCCAGCGGTGCAGTTTCCGGGAGGCCTGCCCAGCCGCCAAGGACAAACCGTTCGCGGCCACGCCCTGGTAGATGCGTCATCCAGACGGATGACGCATGTTCAGACCACCAGTTCTCCGTCGACAATGCGAACGCGCTGCCCCCCAAGTTCGGCGCTCTTGCGGATTGCGATGCAGCAGAGGTGGGCGTTGACGGCGTCGGCCAGGTTATGCGGTGATTCACAATCGTTTTCCAGACACTCGACGAAGTGTTCCACCATCGCGGGGAATGGGTGCCCGTAGACATCACCCGTCTTCTTCGCGCCCGTGTCGAGGGAGAAGTAGTCCGCCTGACCCTCGAAGCGTTTGAGGAAGAACTGGTCGTTCTTGATCGTCCCCTTCGTGCCTAGAACAGCGACATTCGCGCTGTAGGGGCTGCATCCCTCGAGAGCGCAGGTGAATGCGCCGAGGGCGCCGTTCGCGTAGCGGATCTGCGCGGTCTCCACCGGAGGGTAGCCGTAGTGTGTGCCGACCATGGCGTCCGCGCCGCGGACCTCGCAGATATCCTCTCCGAGAATGTAGCGGGCCATATCGACGGAATGGCAGCCCGCAAGGATAAATGCCCCGCCGGTCTTTTGCTGGTCCTTCATCCATCCCAGGCGTTCGCGTCCGAACCAGTAGTCCACATTCAGCATGAAGACCTCCCCCAGTTCGCCCTCCGCCACCAGTCTGCGCTGGAG
>JAGLDW010000620.1 GCA_023145395.1 Lentisphaeria bacterium
CACAATCTCCCGCCACACTCCCCGCCCGTCCAGCAGGAGTTCAGCGACCTCGCGGACGGCGCCCCGCCCCCCGCGAGCCGCCGTCACCAGCAGGCAGGATTCCCGGACTGCCGGATGGGCATCCGACACTGTCGCGGAAACACCCGCCTGGCGCAACACGGCAAGATCAACCAGGTCATCGCCCATGTACAGGCATTCCGACGCCTTGAGCCCATGTTCCTCAAGCAACGTGGCAAACGCAGTGGCCTTGTCTCGCTTCTTCTCATAGACAAAGTCCAGCTTGAGTTCCTCAGCCCTCGTCCGATTGGCCATGCTCCCCCTGCCGGAGAGAATGCCAACGAGAAAACCGTTTTTCTGCAGAAGCTTGATGCCAAGTCCATCCTTGACGTCGAAGAACTTGATCTCCTTGCCATCGCCTCCGTATCCGATGCGTCCGTCCGTAAGGATTCCATCCACGTCAAGTACCACAGCACGTACGCGAAGCAGTTTTTCAGACAAGTTCATGAAGCGCCCTCACCTTCTGAAGCAACGATTCCACTTCGGCTAGAGGAAGGGAGTTGGCGCCATCGCACAGTGCTTTTTCAGGCGTTGGATGCACTTCCAGGAACAATGCGTCGACACCGACTGCAACCGCTCCCCGCACAAGAGGACAGATGTATTCCCGCTGTCCTCCGGAGACCGTTCCGCCACCTCCGGGAAGTTGCACCGAATGCGTTCCGTCAAACACAACCGGCACTCCGAGAGAGGCCATTTCAACCAATCCGCGCATGTCCACGACGAGGTTGTGATACCCGAACGTAGTACCTCGTTCAGTCACCATAATCTTCTGGTTGCCTGTGGTGCGCACCTTTGCCACTGCGGCAGCCATGTCTCCGGGCGCCAAAAATTGTCCCTTCTTGATGTTGACCGTTCGTCCAGTTTCGCCTGCGGCCAGGAGAAGGTCGGTCTGCCTTGACAAGAAAGCGGGGATTTGCAGAATGTCAGCGACTTCCGCCACTGGCACAGCTTGTTCCGGCATGTGGAGGTCAGTCACCACTGGGCAGCCGAGACGGTCTTTCACGGCCTGAAGAATCTTCAGCCCCTGCTCAAGTCCCGGGCCTCGAAAGGAGGATACGCTGGTGCGGTTGGCTTTGTCGAAGGATGCCTTGAAGACATACCCCACGCCAACCCTGGCGCAAATGCCCTGCATTTCCTCCGCAATCGCAAGACAAAGGTCCAAGGACTCTATCACGCACGGTCCGGAAAAAACAGCCAGAGGCTGGCCCTCGCCCACGGGCACGCCCGGCGCGCATTCGAATGACCTAGCAGCCACTGTTCGTCTCCCGTCTATTCTTCAGGATTCGCTCGACGTGCTCAATGTCTTCTGGCACATCGACGCCTGCGCTCTGCTGGCGGGTTTGCACGACAAAGATCTTGGCGCCATTCTCAAGCGCTCTCAGTTGCTCCAGCATCTCGCATTTCTCCAGCCGACCACGCGGCCAGTTCACAAAGGATTCGAGAAACTCCTGTCTATAGGCATAGATGCCCCAATGCAGGAGAGGTTCCACCGCTGTGCCTCCGTCCCGGCAGAATGGGACGCATGCCCTACTGAAATACAGGGCGCAGCCGTTCTCGTCCACGACAACCTTGACGGCGTTTGGATCAGCGGGGTCGCGATCGGTGCACGAGAAGGGAACGGCGGCTGTCCCCATCTCCGCACCGCTGGCAATCATGCCATCGATGAGAGCTTGCAGCACTTCGGAGGGAAGCAGTGGTTCATCTCCCTGGAGATTTAGGACCAAGTCCGCCGACATGCCCTTCACCGCCTCGGCAATACGGTCCGTCCCCGTCTGATGATCGGTGCTTGTCATTGCAGCCTGTCCGCCGAACTCCTCGACCACACTCGAGATGCGCATATCGTCGGTGGCCACCAGAACGAGGTCGATGCTTGGGCAGGCGCACGCTGCTTCGTACACCCACTGGATCATGGGCCGTCCGGCGATGAGCGCCAACGGTTTTCCAGGAAAGCGGGTGCTCCCGTACCTGGCTGGAATGACGGCTACAACTCGTGGCTTGTTCGTCATGGGGTCTCTCCGCTCCCGTCTGGCACAGGACAACGCAGTGCACGTTTCCCGTCGTTCGCAATCATTTCAGCCAGTTCCCGTGCAGACACCGTCGCCGTTCCGACTTCGGCCACCACAATCCCCGCCGCGTAGTTCGCTATGGCGGCAGCCTGCTCCGGCGAGGCGTCCGCAAGGGAGGCCAACACGAAGGCAGCCATCACGGTATCGCCCGCGCCGGACACGTCGAACACCTCGCGCGCCTGCGTCGGGATATGCACGGGAGGTGCGTTCTGCCGAAACAACGCCATCCCGTCACCGCCGAGGGTCATAAGCAGTTGGTCGCACTGCCACAAGTCCAGCAGGCGGCGGCCTGTTTCAAGCAGCGTCTCGTCTTCCAGTGGGGGGAGCGAACCGCTGTGGTAGTACTGTCCCGCCAACGCGAATGCCTCGGCGCGGTTCGGTGTGATCAGGTGCAAGCCGGGCGTGTTGAAGGCGTGACTCGGATGAGGGTCCAAAGCCACCGGCACGGATTTCTCGGCACAGCAGTTCACGATCGTCGCAACGGCGTCGATCGACAATACTCCCTTTGCATAGTCCTCCAAAATGACCGCATCGATGCGACCGGACGCAACTGCTTTGCAGACGTTCTCCACGACCTTGGCAGCTGTTTTTTCCGCGAGCGGCTCCAGCTCCTCGCGATCAATGCGGACAACTTGCTGATTCCCGGCGATGACCCGAGTCTTGACGGTTGTCGGACGATCCGGATCAAATAGAACACCCGAGAGATCCGCACCGGTTTCAAGCAAGGATTCGCAAAGCGTGCGCCCGTGTGCATCATCGCCCAGCACCCCGAAAGCAGAAGCCTCTCCGCCCAGCGACAGAATGTTTCTAACCACGTTGGCCGCACCACCTGGCGCATTGCTTTCGCGACGTACGTGGATGACGGGTACGGGCGCCTCCTGGGACAGACGCGAGGCGCGCCCCCAGATATAACGGTCGAGCATAAGATCTCCGACGACAGCCACGCGGCAATCTCGAAAACGGCTCAGTACATCCAATAGAAGTTCACTGCTCATTTGGGCTTTCCAGATCTTTTAGACTCGCTTGTGTCCGCGTTCAAGACGCCCCCGATGGTTTCGACAGTTCGCAGTTTCGGAATTGCCTGCAGCGCTTTCCCTCGCTTCGCCGCCAACACGATGGCGGAAAGTCGTTCGATTTCCTTTGCCATGGCCTGATGCTGCTCGACGCTCATGCTGTCTCGGTGTTCGCGCAGGTATCTGGCACGTGCGTCGAGTTCGGTCTCAATGGCACTCGCGATGGCGCGGAGCGCGGGTGCATCACTCTTGAATCCCCTCACACGTTTGCGAGCATGATCCAACGCCCGGGAACTTCGCAGACGAACCAACTGCACATGCCACAAAAACTCCCGACGCGCTTGAGCCGGAATCCAGAACACGATCGACACTTCGGCCAAAAGCAGTAGCACCACGGAGACCTTGGCAAAGACAGACAGCATGTTGGCCGAACGCGAACGCCTGGCGCTGCCATACAGACGATGGAAGCGAATCAGCCAATGTCCCACGCGAATCTCGTCGCCGCTCCTAACCGCTTCGGTGCCGGACAAAAGCTTGTCATTCACAAACACTTCCACTCCTGCGGCGGGCGAGAAGCACACTCGGCCTTGAGTGCCGTCGGCTTGGAGAACTCCGACTTCCGGGGGGGCGTCGCTGGCCTCTATGTTGCAGGCGCATGACTCGTTGCCTCCGATCCGGATAGGCAGGGAGTCAAACCGACGCACATCCCCGCGGCCAAAAGCATCCCCGGCATTTTCCACACCATGGCGAATTGTCAGAAGAAAGGGCAACCGCAAATCTCCTCGCTCATGGCTAACGCAGTTTCCGGAAACTGAACTTCAGGCTCTCTGCACCGGGTTCACAGGTCATGAGGATCCGCACGCCCACGCCTTTCTTCAGCTTGCCTTTGAGCACTGCTTCAGCAAGCGGATCTTCCACATACGTCTCAATGATGCGACGCAACTGCCGCGCGCCATACTCGGGCTTAAACCCCTTGTCGAGAAGAAAGTCCATTCCCTCGGGCGTAATGCTCCAGCGCACCTTTTGTGCCTGCATCCTCTCGAAGACACTAGCAAGCCCAAGATCCATGATTTTGCGGATATCTTCACGGCCAAGCTGCCGGAACACGACGATTTCATCCAGACGATTGATGAACTCGGGACGAAAATGCCTCTTCGCATCCTCCTTCAATCGACTCTGCATCTTCCCGTAGTCCGCCGCTCCATCTCTTTGGCTTGCGCTGCCAAAGCCGAGTCCTCCGGATTTCGCGGTGTCCGCAGCTCCCAGATTGGATGTCATGACGATGATCGTGTTCCGGAAGTCGATCTTGACTCCCATGCTGTCCGTCAACTCCCCTTCTTCGAGAATCTGAAGCAGGATGTGCGTCACCTCGGAATCGGCCTTCTCCAGTTCGTCGAAAAGGACAACCGAATAGGGTCTGCGCCGGACTCGTTCCGAGAGCTGTCCGCCCTCGCCGTGACCGACATATCCAGGCGGCGACCCGATGAGGCGGCTGACGTTGAACTTCTCCATGTACTCGGACATGTCCAGGCGGATCAATGCGTCGGGGTCACCAAACATCAGTCTAGCCAGTTCCTTCGCCAGAAACGTCTTGCCGACGCCCGTGGGCCCAAGGAACACGAATGAGCCAATGGGCCGCCGAGGATCCTTCAACTCCGCACGAGAACGACGCAGCGCCCGGCAGATCGCAGACACTGCCTCGGCCTGGCCGATCACGGTCGAGTTCAGGCTCTCCTCCATCAGGAGAAGCCGTTCCGCCTCGCCTTCCTCCAGACGCTTCAACGGCACGCCGCTCATCTTCGAGACAACATGCCGGATCTCCTCTTCGCCAATGGAGACCACGTGCTCGTTGCGCTCCTTCTCCCAGGATTTGAGTGTGCTCTCGAGTTTTTTTCTCAGTTTTTTCTCTGTATCTCGCAACTGGGCAGCCTCTTCGAACCGCTGCTCTGCGACGGCCCGTTCCTTGGCGGTCTGCGTCTCCTGGATCTGGCTCTCGACTTCGCTCAGATCGGGGGGGCGGATCATGGCTGCGATACGCGCTCTTGCACCCGCTTCGTCGATGACGTCAATCGCCTTGTCCGGCAGATGCCTTCCGGGGAGATAGCGCGTGGACAACTCGACTGCGCTATTGAGCGCATCGTCGGAGTATTTGACGTGGTGGTGTTCCTCATATTTGTAGCGAAGCCCTTTGAGGATCTCGACTGCTTCCTCTCGACTGGGTGGCCTCACAAGGATGGACTGAAAACGTCGTTCCAGCGCCGCATCCTTCTCGATATTCCGACGATACTCGTCCATGGTCGTGGCACCCACGCATTGAATCTCCCCCCGGGACAATGCAGGCTTAAGGATGTTCGAAGCGTCCATCGCACCCTCGGCGCCGCCAGCGCCGACAATGGTGTGCAGTTCGTCGATGAAAAGGACAATCTTTCCGGATCGCTTGATCTCGTCCATGACCGCCTTGATGCGCTCCTCGAACTGCCCCCGGTACTTTGTTCCTGCGATCAACAGAGGCAAATCCAGTCCGATGACAGTGCACTCGCGCAGAACGTCGGGAACATTTCTGCTGACGATCGCCTGGGCGAGTCCCTCCACGATGGCGGTTTTTCCCACGCCGGCTTCACCGATGAGGACAGGATTGTTCTTTGTGCGTCGGCAGAGAATCTGGATGAGCCGCTCGATCTCCTCGGCTCTGCCAATGACGGGATCAAGTTTTCCCTCGGCCGCCATTTCGTTCAAATTTCTGCCAAAGGCGCGCAGAGCGGGTGTCTTTTCCTCTTCCTGTGGGGGCTCCCCTGCCCGCTCACTCGCCTGTTCTGGCGAGTTGGAGGGGAGGTAGTTGGGATCGAGCGCTTTCATGACCTCGTTGCGCACTGTCTCAAGATCGACCTCCAAACTGCGCAGCACCCGAGCAGCGACCCCGTCTCCTTCGCGCAGCAAACCAAGAAGGATGTGTTCGGTGCCGATGTAGTTGTAGTGCAACGCTCTGGCTTCGCGTCCCGACATCTGTAGAACTCTCTTCACACGCGGCGTGAAGGGGGGATCTCCCTCAAGTTGCGTGTCACCGGTTGGTCCGGAGTGTTTTTCTACCTCGTAGCGGACAGTTTCCAGTTCCAGTCCCATACTTTGGAGCACCGCCACGGCCACTCCCTCGCCCAGCTTGATGACGCCAAGGAGCAGATGTTCGGTGCCAACATAGTTGTGTCCGAAGTGCTTGGCTTCACGCTTGGCGAGAAGGAGCACTTGCTGTGCCCTAGGCGTGAAGTTGCCTCGTGAGAATCCGGAATCTTCTTTTTGTGCCATCTCGGCCGTATCCTTTTCTCTGACATCTGCCAGCGTGCGGTGGCTATTCGACCACGGCGAGTTGCGACAGTGTCTTTCTTAGCGTTCTAGCTCGTAGAAAATCGCGTCGGTCGGGGGCAATTTCCGTTCCTTCGGATAATTGCATGGAGCCACTCTGCACGGTGTGCATAAGCTGTACAATCCGGGTGCCGGAAATCCCCTTGACCATATTGGTCTGCACCCCCAGCATGAGCATCGAGAGCGCACCAAGCGCCTCCGTCGCCGTGAGCTTCCAGGCATTCGCGAGCAGCCCGAAGGCACGTGCGATTTGGTCGGCGATCTGGGAGGCCGCATGGGCGAGCATCCAGCGCCTGGCGTCCTCTTCCGCAGTGGTGATCACGCGGATGTAGCGTTCCAATTCGTGAATGACTTCCGCCTCGGTCTGTCCGAGAGTGGACTGGTTGGAGAACTGGAACAGCTCTCCAAAGGTCTCTCGCCGCTCTCCCAACGCCCCGCGTATGGCAAAGCCAAGCTTCTGCATGCTGTTGCCTATTCCCTGTATCCTGCCACTCAGGACGAGACAGGGAAGATGAAGCATGACAGAGGCACGCAAGCCAGTGCCAATATTGCTGGGGCAGCTTGTCAGGTAACCGAGCTCTGGATCAAAAGCGAATGAGAGACGATGGTCGAGCGCTCTCTCGACGGCGCGCACTCTGTCCCACGCCTCCGCAAGGTCCAAACCAGGAGAGAGAGACTGAATCCGCACATGATCTTCCTCGTTCACCATGACGGAGAGTTCATTTGATGAAGCCAGTATCAACGCCCCACCCCGTCCCCGCTCACACAGTTCGGGCGTCACCACTCGGTGTTCCACAAGCACGGCCATTTCGACTGGATCGATCTCTTCCATGCACATCACGCTGACATCCGTCAGACCGTCAATCTGGGCGGCAGCTTCCAGAATCTGCCAACGCACTCCAATTCTCTCCTTTTCCGTCGCTCGCGCGGGAAATGCTTTTCCCGTGAGGTTTCGGGCGACTCGCAGGCGTGAACTGACAACGGGATGGTCTTCTCCAAACAGAGACAGCCATCGCAATGGTTGTTCTGACAGGGCTTGTATGCTGACGGATTGGGTCATGATTTGACTCCCTCCCCGTCCTTGCGCTGCTCCGCATGCTCTCGGATGGCATCGCGCAGTTCAGCGGCCCGTTCATAGGCTTCGTCGCCAATTGCCTGGTCAAGTTGTCGGCGTAGGTTGGCGAGCGAGCGAGCACCCGCGCCTTGTGCAGACGCTTCAGGGGCAAGCCCACAATGCCTGCCCCCACGGTGCATAGTCTCGAGCTGCCTCCCAATTTCGTCTGCGAAAAAGAGATAGCATGCGGGGCATCCCAACACCCCAGACACGTGCAGTTCCCGCCGAGTCAGTCCGCATTCCGGACAGGCCGCCTCGGCCGTGCCGATCTCCGGGCCCGATTCCTCCCCGTGGTGCAGCACGCCCAGGAACTGGGCTAGGAGATGCGGCGCGGCGGCCTCGGCAGAGATGTTCACTGAACATCCTTGAGCAGCGCATTCCACACACAGCCCGACGCGCGTGCCGGCGTTGACATCCTCGATGTATATGGTGGCCTCACGGCCCATGCAGTGCATGCATAGCATTGAGTTGATTGCACTCGCCTTCCGAAGTCGACCGTGCCGCGTCGGCGGCTCAGTCCTCCGTCGTCTTCTTCTTCTGGATATATAGGACCGCTGTCTCGGATAGTTCTCTTTCGGCTGCGCTTATGCGCCGACTCCCGCCAACGCGCTTCATGCGCTTTGAAAATCCCGCGGCATTCCGTTCCGGATCAGCGACCAAGCGAGACGCACCCACGATCCATTCGTACCAATAGCGCCCACGGGGATTCTCCTTGACATAGGCGCGTATCTGCTCGTTGCCACCCTCTTCCTCAAGCAACTTCGCCAGTGCCAGTTCCACTTGGGAAGCACAGCATACTTGTACCCGCACCTGTGCTTCATAGCGCAGTCCGTTATTGGTGGTGAGAGTCCCGATGGCCGCCTTCAGAAAGCACAGGTCCGTGTAGTATCCGAACAAGGCGGGACAGGAAAGGTCGAGTGCTTCGTCAACGGCGACGAGAGCGCCTTTTCCATCACCTGACCGCAAGGCCCGAGAAACTCGCAGGACCGCGAGATCGTACAAGGCGCCTCCGCCAACCGGTCCGAAGCTGCCGCAGGACGAAACGAGTTGACGCCAAGCCCAGTCGAGGACATCTGCCGAGCTGTCCGGACGGTGCGTGCTGATCGATGAAACGAGAACCCTGGCTCGGCTTCCCCCATCGCCGGTTCGCACGGGAAGATCCGTCGTGGAAAGCTCTTCGTCCTTTGTCAAGAACCCATGGAGGCGAGAGAGAAGAACCACGTCCGGATCCGCGAGACCGACTCTCCTCGCCATGCTCGGTTGCGAGAGCATTCGCAGCATGGATTGTGCCACCCGTTCCCGTCCTGCCTCCAGGTGAAGAATGAGGGCGCAGAGGTAGAAATCCGCCTTTTCCTGACCTCCACGGAGCGGATCCACGATAGCGATCGGCACGGCGCGGTCGGGATCCACGTCGAATTGTCTTGTGCAGACGGCAAGTCTTGGGAGAAGCGCGGCCACAAATGTCTTTCCGCCCTCCCCTTCGCGCCCCAATGCGGCGTGTATCGACTGGAATGAATTGGCAAGTTCAGGTGTGGAGCGCGCATAGTGCGTCTTGGTCAGGGCGGCGACGTACGCGCCTACGGCGGCAGTGGCCGGCGCGCGATCGGCCAACCACTCAAGTTCCAGCTTTTCCGCCTCTTTCCGCGCCTTCCCCCATTCCCCGCTCTCCAGCAACATGGCGACCTTGAGCACTGGCAACTCGCGTCTTTCCCTGTTGCCAAGTTGCTCGCGCGCCTGCAAAGACCGGTAGGCCACCATCGTCTTGCTGGGAGGAATGCCAAGATTATTCTGCAGCACAAAATTCCGCAGAGCCATGCGGATCTGTCGCCGAGCGGGAATCACATCCGGGACTTGTAGAAGTTTGAGGACAGAATCACGGAGCGACTCCATTTGCTCCGCCTCTGGGAAAGACAGACGGCCATGGCGAAAGCTCGTCAGGGTCAGTTTCGCCAATGCTTCACGAGGACTGAGTTTTATGGCATCCGCCGCCTCCCGCACCATGCGGCCCGCGATTGCCTCCGGCGCCGCCTCCGCACATGCCTCGCTGATCTTGGCCAATTCTTCCCGATAGCGGTATCCCACTTCGCTGGGCGCCTTTTGCAGTTGCTCGCAGAGACGTCGCGTGGCAGCGAAATTGCCTTCGGAATGCGTCTTCAGGATGCTGCGCCAAACACCAAGATACTTCATCTCGCCACTGATCTTATCGAAATCCTCGCCAATGCTGCGCCAGAGCCTGGCTTCTTCCGCCTCGGACCAGCCCTTTAGCGCATTGCCGATCAGATCCGTGTGCCCGGTGAAGAGCAGAACAGCTAGGTAGACACGCCGCTCCTCGATATCCTTTTCCATACCGAAAGCCGCATAGGACAGTCTGACCACAAAGCGCGTGTCGCCAAGCTCGCTCCAGGTTTTCCTGGCCTTGACCTTGCCGTATTCACCCTTCTCGGCGAAAACGATGCTTGTGTCGTCAATCTCCTCGAGCTCCCTGCGAACTTCCCGCCCGTCAATGACGTGAGGAAAAGATTTCCCGATCAAGGCCGCGCTATTCTTCTGCAGCTTCGGAATGAACTCCGCAAGTTCCGGCAAAACAGTGCCTGCAAGGAAGGCGACCCGAGATTTTCGTTCACTTTCCTCGGGGTATCGTGCAAGCCACCCGGCTAGGAGAGCGGACCCCGCATCCAGGCGAATGCCCGGGACGTAGTGCCGCTTGGACAATGTGAAAATCAATTCAACATACGCATCGTCCCGCTGATTCTCGCGGGAACCCCCAAACGCCGCCGAACGCTCTTGGCCAGTGCCATCGTCGTCAAGACGCGGTGCCTGTCCGTCTGCCCCAGGCACTGGCTCGAGCGTCGTTCCATCTGCGGCCGCTTTCTGCGCATTGCGCCACTCCAACGCCTTGGTGTACTCCTCCAGCAATGCGAAGAACTCCTCGGGGAGTTCGTCTGGATGGTCTCTCCGATACTCTTCCAGCCGTGCCAGACCGCGCTCCGGATTTCCTGTTTCCACGATCTGCTGGCGTGCGTGCTCCCAGCCCTGTTCCTGACGAGGTTCCGTCTGCACCGGCACTTTCTCGGTCGTGGGAGGGGAGAATGGAGGCGCGGTGCCTTTCCCCTGCTGAACAACCGCTTTCACCGGAGGTGTGGAGGGCTCTTTTCCATTCGCGGAATGAAGCCATCCACGCTTGTCTGCCACAAGCCATCCCATGAGGAGGATCAGCGCAGCCAGCCCAACAAAAATCATGCCGTACGTCCAAGCGCCGGTCTTTGCGCCTGTGGACGCTGTCACCACGGGAACCGCACGCCGTTGGACCTGGCCGAGAGGAACTGCCTTCTTCACCCCTCGGCGCCTTTTGGCCGCGAGGCTGCGTATTCGGCGTACTCCGGTTAGAACGGCCTCCCAGTCTTGAGGACGTTCTCCCGGTTCCTTTGCAAGCAGTTTGCACACGAAATCAGAGACGGGAGCGCTCAGCTGGGGATTCCTGCGTGCTGGCGGAACAAGGGGTTCATGGAGATGTCGTTGGATGACTTGGTCTGCCTTTTCGCCCGGAAAAGGCGGACTCCCGCAAAGCATGTGATACAAGGATGCGCCATAGCAGTAGATGTCTGCCCGACAATCGCCCTTCGTCTGCTCCCCCCGGATCATCTCGGGAGCCGCATAGAGCGGGGTGAGCATGATATCCGTGCCTACATAGTCATGCCCGGCGACCTTGGCCAATCCGAAGTCGGCGAGCTTTGTCTCGCCGTCCACGCTGCGCATGATGTTCTCTGGCTTGATGTCTCCATGCGTCAATTGCTGACGCTGCCAGCCATAGTTCAATGCGTCTGCGATCGCCTCCGCGATCTCGAGCACATTGGCGACCGGCAGCGCGCCCTGATCCTCGATCAGTTCCAGGACCGTGCGCCCCTCGACGAATTCCATCGCGAAATAGTAACGCCCTTCATCGAGCCCAGCATCATAGGCCTGGATGATATTCGCGTGAGACAACGCAGCGGCAGCGCGTGCTTCATTGAAGAAACGTGCCACAAACTCGGTGTCGGAGGCCAGTTCCGGCGAGAGAACCTTTAGTGCGACGGGCCGCTCCAGATTGAGCTGGATGGCTCGGTAGACAATCGCCATCGCGCCGCGACCGACTTCGCGCTCTATCCGGTATCCCCCAAGTATATGGTCACGGGGGATGATTTCATTTTCAGCGTGACTCATAATGCCCACAATGCGCGCCCCGCGGGAATGGTACCCCACGCAAGACCGCAGTTTTTTTCACAAATATCACGAGAATTTCCAGCGTGTGTCGCCTGGCGCCTTTTCGCAGGATCGTGCAAGTGGCAGTTACTATACTCTGCGGCACCCTTCAACTCAACCCGCTCCCTACCTGTGCACGTGCATTCCGTTCGTGCGCGAAACAATGCGGATACCAGTTGTTGGCGCGCCTGCTCCGCTTATTCCTAGCAACGGATGGAAACGGCGAAGATTTGGACGTCTCGTCAGGTAGTCTCGACTCGGAACTGAGCCCGAACCATCTCCGCATAGAGCCCGTTCTTCTCCAGCAAATCCGCGTGTGTGCCGCGCTCGGCGATGCGGCCCTCCTCGAGAACCAGAATGCAGTCGGCATGATGGACGGTTGACAGGCGGTGGGCGATGACAAAGGATGTACGCCCCTCCATCAGCCGAATCAGCGCGTTTTGGATGAGGATTTCCGAATGCGTGTCGATCATGCTGGTGGCTTCGTCCAGGATGAGGATGCGCCGATCCGCCAGCAAGGCCCGTGCGATGGAGATTCGTTGTTTCTGTCCTCCGGAAAGCTTGACTCCATGTTCCCCGACCATTGAGTCAAATCCATCGGGAAGTGATTCAATAAAATCAAGAATATTGGCATTTTTCGCAGCTTCAATCATCTCTTCTCTTGTCGCGGTGGGACTGCCGAAAAGAATATTATC
>JAGLDW010000621.1 GCA_023145395.1 Lentisphaeria bacterium
GAACTTGAAGGTGACACTTTCGCCTGGTTTCCGAGCCACCCACATGCGGGGCAGGCGGCTCCGGAACCGCTTCGCCAAGCCCTTTGCACGCTCGTCGTCGAGGGTGTCTGTGACTTCCTGCCAGCCCGCGCTGAGAGTAGACTGTCCGAAGGGGATCAATTTCGCATTCTCCCAATTGTCCGCGCGCATGGGGGCGGCGAGGACGTGGGCGCCGACCTTGCCCACCGTTCGCATTGCCTTCATGCCTGCCACCACCGCCTCGAGATAGAGCTGGTGCCCTGAGCCTGCATAGGGATGGACCCCATCCTTGCTGAAGAGAATCTTGCCCTTAACCGCCTCCCGTTCCTCGGGAGTGCGTGGCTTCGGATGCTTGAACAGGACGGTTCCAGTCTGCTCGAGCCGCGAGACATGGTAGCCCATGTGGATGGATGGAATGCCGTAGAAGTCGGCCAGCACTTCCATGGCGCTGGCGGCGTTCGGATATTTTCCCTTCTGCAGGTCTTTCAGCATTCCCTGGGTGAGCGTGTAGACGAAACAAATATCCGTTTCCGGATTTGCCTTCCATGTCTGGCGCACGATGCCTTCCATGGCTTTGTGGATGCGGTCGGACTGTGCGCCTCCGTCATTCACTGCGAACTCCACGAAGAGCAAGTCCGGTTTATGCTGAAGCACATCCTGCTCCAGGCGATAGACCCCCAAGTCGGACCCCGTGCCACCGATGGCTGCATTGATCTCAGTAAAGGTGGCCTTCGGATAGGTTTTCTGGAACCAACTGAGGGTCTTCGGACGCCAGCCTGACTGCGCCGTGATGCTGCCGCCGAGATAGCCGATTCGTATCGAGGCACCCGTTGTGTTTGCCTTCTTGAGAAAGTTGGGCAACCCCTCCCGCACCGTGAACGGAACCGAGTCCCGAAGTGGATACGCTTGCTTGCCAGGTGCGGCGGACACCATGGCGACACCAAGGACAAGGACGGCGGGGATGGCGAAAAATCGGTTCATTTGGTTCTCCTGAGTACGAGAGTGCTGCCTTACAGTATTCCCCCAGTGGCAAGACTGTCAAGTTTGCAGCCATGCACAGACACAAGTCATTTCACCACAAAAGAGCACAAGAGAACACAAAGCAAAGACTCATTTTGGGGATGGCGTGAGTGCTTGTGTCCGGAGAAACTTCTTGATCTCGAACCTGTAGGATCCGAAATTGATGAGCAGACCATGTTCAATACCTGTTGCCTTCAGGTAATGAAACACTTGAGATCTGTGTTCGTTTGTGGTGAATCCACTGCCTTGACGCAATCACGGTCGAGGCCGGGGCCGGAATGTGAGAGAGCCTAGGCGGCTTTGGGCGTACATGCCGCGGGAGGGGTGTCCAGTCTCGCGCATCCAGTCGAACAGGTTCTCCCGCATGGCTGACACTCGATCGGCATATTCGGGATCGTCGATTCGGTTGGTCGTCTCGTGCGGATCACGCGCCAAGTCGTAAAGTTCGTCTTTGCAGGCGCAGTTCCAACCGTATTTGAGGTCTTCCTCGCGCAGGCTGACCATGGTGGCAGCGAGGCTGTTGACACCATGGAACTCTGTGACTGCGCGGTTGGGCCACTGCGGTTCCTCACCTCGCAGAAGGGGCGCGATGGAACGGCCATGCAAATGCGCGTCATCGCACTGGGCGCCGGCAAGATCACAGAGCGTCGAGTATACGTCCACAAGCGAAACCCACTGTGGCAGAGTCGTCCCCGCAGGCAGTGCCCAGGCGTTTTCACCACGAGGCATGCGGACGATGAACGGAATGCGCTGAATCTCCTCGAAATGATGCCATCCCTTGTCGGTGAGACCACCATGGCTACCCAGGGTCTGCCCATGGTCGGAGGTGAACACGACGATGGTGTTCTCAAGCATGCCCCGTGTTTCGAGGCCCTTGAGCAGACGACCAATCTGCGCATCGATCAGCGTGGTGAATGCGTAGTAGTAGCGGATCGCCTCCGCCCAGTCGTCCCAGGTCAGAGAGTCGGCGTCCGGATGGCGCTTGACCTGCAGCGGGAGATTGACCGTGCTGTCCCAGTCGTAGTTGGGCCAGGGCGGAATTTCCACGTCCCGATACAGGTCGTAATACTCCTGCGGAACGAAATACGGCCCGTGCGGACCCCAGAAATTGTGCCAGATGAAGAAGGGATCATCCCCCTCCTGGTAGCGATCCATGAGCGACAGCGTATGCTCGGTGAGAAAGTAGGGGACAGTGGATTCGACGGGCCCCGAAAGGATTCCGCACGGCCAGACGGTGTTCCAGGAGTCCACTTCGTGCTCCCAGCCGTTCTGTTTCAGGTACTGCTTGTACTCGGGGTAGTTGAATCCTCCACCACCATGTCCGGGGAAGTTCTGCCCTTCAAAGCCAACAGTTTTCGGGAGCGAGGTCTTCGAGGGCGCTCCGAATGCCTGCCCCTGGCTGTCACCGAGATGCCATTTGCCCGTGTATCCACAGCGATAGCCTGCGGCGCCCAGTCTGCGGGAAAGCAGATCCGGCCCGTCTGGCAGGTCGTGCACCGAACAGCCAAGGTTGTGGACATTCGAGGTGATTCCGTGCGCATGCGGGAAGAGGCCGGTCATGATCGTGCCGCGCGCCGGACTGCAGACTGGGCAGCTGGTGTAGGCCGTCTCGAAACGCACGCCTTCCGCCGCGAGTCGGTCGATGTTTGGCGTTCGGCAGGGAGTCTCCCCGTAGGATCCAACAGCTGAAAGACGATGCTGGTCCGTGAAGATCAGGAGTATGTTTGGCTGGGTCATTGCCCGTCTCCTTTTGCATTGGCAATCTGAAATCCAAAATGTGAGTAATCAGGGATCGCGTTGGTCCCAGAGCGTCTCGGCGACCCGCAGTGCGTTGCCTCCCATGATGGCTCGGATGTCCTCATCGTCGAAACCCCGCTGGACCAGTCCCACTGTGATCATCGGGAAGTTGGTCCAGGCTAGGCTCAGGGTCGCTTCGGGAGGCGTGTTCTTCGGCACCGGGCCTAGCGAGCCCTCCGGCCAGAGCGAACGCCAATGCGCGCGTGTCTTGGGCAGGCGCACAGTGTCCGACTCTCCGTCTGGGGTGGCGCAGACGTGTGCCTGATCCGAGCCAATTGCGACGTGGCGTGCACCCACTAGTTTCGTCATGTGCTCGAGGTGGTCCAGCAACGCGTTCAAATCGAATGTCCGGTCGAGAAAGCGGGGAATCATGACCATCCCCACAAATCCGTCGGTGTTGGCGATGGCGCGAATGACCTCGTCCGTTTTGCTGCGGATGTGTTCGTGCAGGGCATGGCACATGCTGTGGCTCGCCACCATGGGACGGCTGGAGATCCGCGCCGCGTCAAGACTTGTCTGCTGTCCCGAATGGGCCACGTCCACAATGACTCCAACGCGGTTCAACTCGGCCACTGCGGCGCGTCCGAAGTCCGTCAGACCGCGATCCGCAGCCTCGCCGCAGCCACCGCCGATCAGGTTCGATCGGTTGTAGGTCAAATGCATCATGCGCGCACCGAGCTGAAAGAAGGGGCGCACGTAGGACAACTCGTCCTCGATGGACTCGCGTCGGCGCGAGAGAGGCACGCCGTTGGTCACCCGGTAGTAGCAGTGGCCATTCTCCTCCGCACTCTGTTGGAGATCGTCCGGGGTGTAGGCAGGTCGGGCCAGTTCGCGCCCCACCTCGGCTGCGTAGGTTCGGTAGCCCAGACGCTTGAGCATGGTGTGGATCTCGTTGCCCTCCTCTCCGGAATTGACGAAAAGGCAGTTCACGCCGGCTGCCTCCCAGGCCTCCGCGGCTTCGGATCGAATCGTGTCGTCCCAAGCCCAGCGCGTCATGCCATCGTGCTCTCGCGCCTGCTGAATCTCCAGCTGGGAGGCACCCGCCTCGACCAGCGCGCTGAGACGGTCCGGGCGGGCTCGCGCGTGTGGTCCAAACCCGTAGGCGTCCACCACCGCGATCTCTCGGTGGAGCGCCAGCCCGTACTCCAGATCTCTAGCGGAGGGTTTGAGGACTTTTTCGGCCGCATCGCGTGCCTTGCGGATTGTGCTCATCGTCTTCCTTTCATCCTTCTTGACTTCGCCCCCACCGCATCGCGTGCCTTGCGGATTGTGCTCATCGTCTTTTGACTTCGCCCCCACCGGCCTTGTGC
>JAGLDW010000622.1 GCA_023145395.1 Lentisphaeria bacterium
CAGATCATGGTGTCCGGGCAGTCGGCGTCGATGGTGCACCACTCGGTGCAGAGGGGATCCATGCAGAAGACTTCGCAGTTATCGTTGGCATCCGTGCATTCGCTGCCCACGGGATTCGTGCCTTCGTTGGCGCGGCACCAGCCGGTCAGGTCGTTGCCGCTCAGGGTCGGCCAGCAGCTGTCGCCATCGGCGCAGTCAGCCGGGCCGGCGCAGGTGGCGTCGCCCATGCATACGTTGATCTCATCGTCGACGTTGGAGAAGCGCAGCACTTCGCAGATCATGCCTTCGGGGCAGTCGGTGTTCACGACACAAACCTCGGAGCACATGCCGCCGAGGCAATAGAAGCCGCTGCAGCGTTCGTCATAGCTGAGCTCGTTGGGGTCGTCTTCATCGTTGCATTCAGAACCCGGGGCCAGTGCGCCAATATTCATGCACTCGCCGTACAGCTCGGTCATATCGGCGCTGACGCCGATGGAGCAGGTGTCGCCATTGCTGCAGTCCAAGCTGGTGAAGCACTCTTCGATTTCAGTGATCAGGCAGTACTTGTCGCCGCCGAAGATGGTCACGCAGCTGATCTCCGCATCCGGATCCTCGCTCCACGCACAATTCAGGCAGTCGTTGTCGGTGGTGCACATTTGGGAGCAGATGGCCTGGGGGTCGGTGTCGGTGCTGCGCAGGCAATTGAAGGCAGGATTACAGGCCGAGTCACCGGTGCCGGTGCAGGAGGCACCGCAGGTACCCGTGTTGTCGCCACAGGCATATCCTTCGGCGATTTTCATGCAGAGAAAGTAGTCGGCACCGAGCTCAGCACAACACATCTCGCTGGTCTCGCCCTCGGCGTTGTTGACACATTCGTTATTGTTCGTGCAGTCCCTGCTGGAGCAGTAACCCGAGGTGTCGCCCGAGTACTTCAGGCACAGGCCCGAGGCGCAGTCGGCGTCGTCGGTACATTCTTCGCCGACCAGTTGATCGCCGTCGGAAATGCAAGTCAGGCCTTCGCCTTGCTTGTAGCCCGCATCACATTGGCAGACCGCGTCGCCTTCGACGACGACGCAGGAGCCGTGGGGCGTACAGGAGTCCGCCTGGCAGAGGATGGGATCTTCGGAGCCAGCACAGCCGAGCAGACCCAAGGAGGTGATTAAGCTTGCGATCACCAAAATCGTTCCGAAATTTTTGAATCCCTTCATGTAAACAGCTCCTTTCAAAAGCCGAAGAATGTGCCTCGGTGAAGTGAAGGGTATTCTGAGGGTTGAGGCGGATTCTGTCAAGGCGAAATTTGTCTT
>JAGLDW010000623.1 GCA_023145395.1 Lentisphaeria bacterium
TGGCTGAGCAGGCTCACTGAGAGGCCCGTGCGACGGGCTACCTGTTTAAGGGTGAGTTCCTGGCTTTTGCGCTTGACCCGAATCTTGGCACCGACGCTGGCTAAGAGGCTCTCTTCGGGATCCCGAAGCAGGCCCTTGCTGCGGATAATACTTTGCACGGCATCTAAGAGCTTGTCCTTGTCAATCGGCTTCTCCACATAGTCGGAGACCCCGCCCTTCAAAGAGGCCACGGCTGTCTCCACCGAGGGATAAGCCGTCAAGATGATGACGGCAAGATCCCGATCCTTTTCTCGGATCCGCTGCAGGACCTCGATGCCGTTCATGTCGGGCATCTTCAAATCCAGGAGCAGGATATGGAATGACTTGCGGGCGAGCAAGTCCATGGCCTGGGCTGGAGAAGTCGTGGTCTCTACGTGTTTGTCCTCCGTAGAGAGCATGTGGGACAGGATTTCCAAGGTATCGGAGTCATCGTCTAAAACGAGAATCTCCACAGCGCGGTTTCTCATGGCACCCCCCTTTTTTATTGGTGCATTTGACCGCTTGATGCAAAAGCTATCATTGGACAGAGGCGGTCGTCAAGTTGCCTGTGTCGCGAAGAGGGGTGGAAACGGTTGCATTCGAAAAGAGCAAGGCCTAAGCTCATGGCACGGAGAACACCTCATGGCGCGTATTCTCGTCGTAGACGACGTGAAACTATTTAGGCACCTGGAGGCCGCGGTACTAGGCTGGCGGGGCTACCAAATAGAGGAAGCAGTCAGCGGCGAAGAGGCCTTGGAGAAAATCCGGGCCAACCCGCCGGATTTGGTTCTTCTGGATCTGAATATGCCCGGCATGAACGGGCATGAGGTCTGCCGGCAACTCAAGGCCGATGGCAACCTGGCCGGCCTGCCGGTGATCATCGTCACCTCTTCCTGTCGGGATGAAGACATCCGAGAGGCCGTGCAGTCTGGTTGCGACGATTACCTGACCAAACCCATCGACGAAGCGGCCCTGGTGCGCAAGGTTGAGGTGGTCCTGGGCCGCACATCCAAGCGCAGCTTTCCCCGGATACCGGCTTCCATGCAGGTTTCTTTCGAGGACTTCCGCGGTATTTTCTTTGAGTACGCTCGGGATTTGAGTCGATCCGGGGTCTTTGTCGAGATGCTCAACCCCTTGCCTGTGGGTACCCGCCTGCGACTTAATTTTTCTTTGCCGCCGCCTTTCAATCAAGCGGTTTTGGCCTATGGGCGGGTTGTCCGATCCCTGGAAGAAACCGAAGAAGGACCCGGGGGCATCGGCGTTTCTTTCATCCACGTGGAAGACGAGAGTCTGCGCAGCATTGACGCCATGGTGGCTGGGGGCGATGCAGAGGGCCTGACCGAGGGCATGGTGGGGCGTTTGAGCTTTCAGCTGGAAGGCGGCATCGCCACCGATACCCTGCCGGTTTCCGAGCCGCCGCTCGAAACCGACCAGGTTCTTTTGGACGAGCAGGACAACCTGAGCCAAAGCCTGGAAGAATTGCAAAAAGACCACTTGCGCCTGAGCGCCTTGGTGGCTTTGCACGAGGGCCTGTCCGTGGCCGGGGATGTTCAGACTGTGTTGGTCGCCGCCCGGGATATTTTGGCCAACCTGGTGGGTGCCAAAACTTTTGGTCTGTTTATGTACGACGCGGATCAGGACCACCTCACCCCCATGCGCGGCAATCGCTTGCCCGCCAGCACGGTAGTGCGCCTGCTCGAAGCGCGGGATGTCCGCGCGGCCCTCGATACAGGCAAACTACAGGTGCCCGTGCCGCCTCGCTGTCTGGAGGGAAGCACGGAAACCGTCGTGGCCGCGGTACCGATACCTTGGCCGGACGGGCGGAAAAAGCCCATGGGGATTGTTTGCGTGATGGCCTTGTTTTCGCAGAAGCGGCTTCTGAATTCGGATGACAGCAACCTCTTGGAAACCATGGGTGTGCATTTGGGTCGCAGGCTGGTCACCGCCGTGGCCCAAACAAAAGCCGGGCCCATGGACTTCGCCGATCTGAAATTAGCCCTGACCTGAACAAAAAATCATCCTTGTCGACTGACATGCGTTATTCCGCGGGAAGGCAGTAGCGGCTTTCGTCCGCGAGAAGAACGCAACGCATCCGCAGATTGGGATCCTCGGGGAGCTGACAGTCCCCGCAACTGTCGTCGTTGTAGCAGACATGCGAGCAGACGGCCTCCGGATGCTCCGGCGGAGAACTCATGCAGGGGTAGGCCTCGTTGCAGCGATCCGGATCGTCTGTGCAGGGGAGGCCGCATAAAGAGCCGGGCGTATAGCAGCGACGGCCTTGCGGTATCTTGATGCAGAGGATTTGGGTCGGGGTCGTGCCTTTTTCCACGCAACACATTTCCCGGGTGTCCCCTGGTTCATGGTTGACGCAGTCATCGTTGTTTTCGCAATTGAGAATGGAGCAATATCCGTAGCTGTCGAGGTCGGGCTTGTTGCAGTAATCGGACAAGCAGTTCGTGCTGACAAAGCAGCGCTCACCCGTTTGCAAGCCCGTGATGGGCTCACAGGCACCATAAGGACAATACGGCCCAGGCAAAGGGCAGGCCCAGGACAAGCCGAGCAAAGAAAGCAAAACAAACAATCTGCCACTCATCACGCCAGCCCTCATGGACCCATGCAAACCGTGCCTGGGCGACCGTCGTCGGGATCCTCGCAGGGCTTGCCATTGCAAAAATAGATGGTTTCACAGCGCATGTCGTCGGGGCAGTCCTCGTCTGAGCTGCACCACTCGCTGCAGAGATGACCGATACAAAAGACTTCGCAGGTATCGTTGTCTTCGTCACAGGCGGTGCCCACTGGATCCGAGCCTTCATTTTCATGGCACCAGCCAATGATTGCGTCTACGTTCAAGGTTGGCCGGCAACTTTTTCCTTCCGGGCAGTCTGCCGGGCCAGCACAGCGTTTGTTGTCTACGCAGAGCCAGGGCTCTTCAGGCAAGTTGGGGAATTGCTGACAGGTCTGTCCTTCAGCGCAGTCAGCATCGTTGACGCAGTGCCCGCCGTCTCCAAGCATGCAGTATTTGTTGCCACTGGGGTAGATCGTGCAGGAAATGAGCGTGTCCGGATCCTCGCTCCATTCACAATTCACGCAGTCGGCGTCGGTGGCGCATGGGGCTGAGCAGATGGCATGGGGGTCGGTGTCATAAGCGCGCAAACAGAAATAATTGATGTCACAGGCAGATCCCATGCTGCCGGTGCAGGAGGCGCCGCAGGTGCCGGTGCCATCACCACATTCATAACCCTCGACGATTTTCAGGCAGATGAAATATTCCACGTCCACCTGGACACAGCACATCTCGGTGTGTTCGTTGTCCGCGTGGTTGATGCATTCGTCGTCGGTCAGGCAGTTGGTGGTGGTGCAGTAGCCCTCGGCGTCGCTCGTGGATCTCAGGCAACGGTCGGAGATGCAGTCCTCGTCTTCTTTGCAGGCCTCGCCGACGAAGGCATCATGTCTGTTGCAGATCAGGATGCGCGGATCGTCTTGGTAGTAGCCCGCATGACACTTGCAAACGGCCCCATTTCCTTCCATGACGCAGGTTCCATCGGGCTTGCAGGCGTTTTCGTAACATAGAGGGACGAGGAAAGTACAACTGACGTCGTTGTAACAGGCGGCCAACAAACCAAGGGCGGAAAGCATCATCAAGCCGAGGGTTCTGGTGGCTTTAGAACGCATTTCATTCCACCCCAATGCAAACCGTGGCCGGAGCCATGTTTTCGGGATCGTCGCAGGGTTCGGCTAGACAGAAGTGGATGATTTCGCAAGTCATCCCTTTGGGGCAGTCTCTTTCAATGGTGCACCACTCGGAGCACAGGGGCTCCATGCAGAAGACTTCGCAGGTGTCGTGCTCTTCGGTGCATTCCGTTCCCACGGGGTCCGTGCCTTCGTCGGCTCGGCACCAGCCGGTCAGCTCTCCGCCGCTTAGCGTCGGCCCGCAGCTCTCGCCCTCGATGCAATCGTCTGGGCCGCCGCAGGTCTTGTCGCCCATGCAGAGATAGAATTCGTCGTTCACATCACTTGAAAAGCGAAACAGCTTGCAGATCATACCCTCGGGGCAGTCGGTGTCTTCGACACAGGCTTCGGAGCACATGTCGTAGAAGCAAAAGAAGCCGCGACAGCGTTCTTCATAGCTGAGCTCATTGGGGTCCACTTCATCGTTGCATGCAGCACCTGGAGGCAGGGCACCTAAATCCATGCACACGGTACGCGTACCGCTAAGCGAGCAGGTCTGGCTCTCGTGGCAGTCTCTGCTGGTGGTGCATGGGGTGTTGTCGGGGGGATCCTCTGCTTCGTTGATCAGGCAGTATTTGTCGCCGCCGAAGATGGTAATACAGGAAATGTTCGCCTCGGGATCCTCGCTCCATTCACAAATCGCGCAGTCGGCGTCGGTGGCGCAAGGGGTCGAGCAGATGGCTTTCGGGTCGGTGTCCGAGCTCCGCAGGCAGGCGGTTCCGACATCACAGGCTGACTCGATGGTCCCCGTGCAGGAGGTGCCGCAGGTGCCGGTTTGGTCGCCGCAGGAAAAGCCTTCAGTGATTTTCAGGCAGATGGAATAGTTGTCATCAAATTCCACGCAGCACATCTCGTTGGTTTCGTCGAGTGCATGGTTTACGCATTCGCTGTCGTTGATGCAGTCGGTGTCCGTGCAATAGCCCTCGACGTCGCCCGGGTGCTTCAGGCAGCGACCGGAATGGCAGCAACTATCATCGATGCAGGCTTCGCCCGTGTCAGCGCAGCAACAACTGTAGGGAATGCAGGTCAGACCGGAGCCTTGCATATAGTCACATATGCAATAGGCACCGTTGTCGTCGTCGATGCAGGTGCCTCCGGGCTGGCAGGAGTTGGGGCCGCAGGTAAGCTTGTCGTTGTCTTCGGGGCAGGCCGCGAGCAGAAGGGCTAAGAGCACCAGGATGACTGTGGTTCTCATGGTTCTCCCCTCAGGTTCCCATGCAAATTGTGCCCGGAGCCGTGTTTTTGGGCTCGTCGCAGGGTTCGGCGAGACAGAAGTGGATGATTTCGCAAGTCATCCCTTTGGGGCAGTCTCTTTCAATGGTGCACCACTCCGTGCAGAAAGGTTCCATGCAGAAAACCTCACACCTGTCGTCGGCGTCGGTGCATTCCGTGCCCACGGGGTCGGTGCCTTCGCTTGCTCGGCACCAGCCTTCCAGGCTGTCCCCGTTTAAGGTCGGCCAGCAGCTCTCGCCCTCGATGCAGTCATCAGGGCCAATACAAGTGGCGTCACCCATGCAGATGCGGATTCCGTCGTCCCAGTTCGGAAGGCGAATCTCTTCGCAGATCATGTCCTGCGGACAGTCTGAGTTCACCTGACAAATTGTTCTGCAGATACCCTCAAGGCAGAGAAGATTTGCGCAGGTGGTTTCGAATGTCTGGTTGTCGCATGCCTCGCTTGGCTGTCGATCGCCCCAAATGCCGCAACGTCCTTCACCCAGAACATCAAGCATTGGATAACTGCAGACCTGATACGGTGGACATGCAGCATCGGATCGGCAATTTGGCTTGTCTGTCGGCAAGCAATACTTGTCGCCGCCGGCGATGGTGATGCAGGTGATGACAAGGACGGGCAAGTGCGGGGCGTCACATGACTGGCAGTCCTCATCAATGAGGCAGGGCTGCGAGCAGATGGCCATGGGATCGCTATCCGAGCGGCGCAGGCAGGGGTGCCCCGGGGCGCAAGCCGAACTCAGGCTGCCTGTGCAGGAATCCCCGCAGGAACCCATGCCGTCGCCGCAGGCGTGCCCTTCGGCGATCTTCAGGCACATGCGGTCACCCGTTTCTACCTCCACGCAGCACATCTCGCGGGCGTCGGCCACCGCGTGGTCGATGCATTCGTCGTGGGACTCGCAGGTGCTGGTGCAGTATTTCTCATCAAAGAAGTAATCCAGGCAGAAGCCGAGAGGGCAGTCCTCGTCTTCAGTGCATGGCTCCCCCATCTGTCGGCCCGTGTAACAGCAGGTGAGCTCTTCGCAAGCTTCGTAGGGGGGCTCGCAATTGCATTGCGCCTGGCTGTTCACCACTACACAGCTTCCGTGCGGTTCGCAGGCATTTTCCGGGCAGAGGTCTTTTTCTTCCGAACAGGCCAGAAAAAGCAGGCTTGTGAACAACAGTAAGATGGCTGTGGATCTCATGGCCTTCTCCTCAAGCAGCGGTGCAGACCGAGGCTGCCGCCATATTCTCAGGATCGTCGCAGGGCTCGACGAAGCAGAAATCGATGGTCTCGCAGCCCATGCCTTCGGGGCAGTCGGCGTCGAGGGTGCACCACTCCGTGCAAAGGGGCTCCAAGCAGAAGACTTCGCAGGTGTCGCCGGCATCGGTGCATTCGGTGCCCACGGGATCCGTGCCTTCGTTGGCGCGGCACCAGCCGGTCAGGTGGTTGCCGCGCAAGGTCGGCCAGCAGCTTTCGCCTTCGGCGCAGTCTGCCGGGCCATCACAGGACTTGTTGCCCATGCAGACCAGGATCTCGTCGTCCACGTTAGAAAAGCGAAGCACTTCGCAGATCATGCCTTCGGGGCAGTCGGTGTCTTCGACACAAACCTCGGAGCACATGCCGCCTAGGCAATAGAAACCGCTGCAGCGTTCTTCATAGCTGAGGTTGTTGGGGTCGTCTCCGTCGTTGCATTCGGAGCCTGGAGGCATCCCGCCCACATTCATGCACTTGCCGAACAGATCGGTCATGTCGGGGCTGACGTCGATGGTGCAGGTTTCATCCTCGATGCAGTCGGCACCGGTTGTACAGGGCACGGCAAAATCCAACAGGCAGTATCTGTCGCCACCGGAGATGGTAACGCAGGCGAATTCAACGTGCGGATCTTTGTTCCACTCACAATTCGCGCAGTCGTTGTCGGTGGTGCACATTTGGGAGCAGATGGCATTGGGATCGTCGAGTCCGTCACCCATGCAAGGCCTTGTCGGGCCGCAAATATCCGGATTGCCCGTGCAAGAAGTACCGCACCTGTATTCCGGGCCGCCGCAGTCGTATCCCTCGGCGATTTTCATGCAGATAAAGTAGGCGGCACCGACCTCAACACAGCACATCTCGTTGGTCTCGCCCGCAGCGTGGTTGACACATTCGGTGTTGCTCGTGCAGTCCCTGCTGTAGCAGTAACCCTCGGAATCGCCTTCGTATTTCAAGCACATGTTGGAAATGCAGTTGTCGTCCTCGACGCAGCGCTGACCGACTAGCTGAGTGGGCGCGGGAATGCAGCTTGGGTTTGGGCCGGGTTGGTAAAATTCGTCGCAAACACAGCTTGGGCCTTCGTTTCCAATCACGCATGTCCCGTGGGGGGCGCAGGTGTCGGCCTGGCAGAGGTTTTGGTCCGTCGAGCAGGCCAAGAATAGGGCCGGCAGGGCCAGCAAGAGCAAAAATATTGTTTTCACGATCATCCCCTCAGTCTCCAATGCAGACCATGCCAGGCAATGTGTTTTCGGGACCGTCGCAGGGTTCGGTGATGCAAAAGTCGATGGTCTCGCAGACCATGCCCTCGGGGCAGTCTTCGTCCAGGCTGCACCATTCGGTGCAGAGGGGATCCAGGCAGAGGACCTCACATGTGTCATCGGCTTCGTTGCAGGCAGTGCCAACGGGGTCCGCACCTTTGTTTTGGCGGCACCAGCCGGCCAGACCGTTGCCACTGAGAGTCGGCCAGCAAGCGAAGCCGTCGACGCAGTCGGCCGGGCCATCGCAGGTGACGTCGCCCATGCAGACCAGGATCTCGTCGTCCACGCTCGAAAAGCGCAGCACTTCGCAGCTCATGTCAGCGGGACAGTCCGCGTCCTCGGAACAGACCGCGCTGCATTTGTCGCCGAGGCAGTAATAGCCGCTGCAGCGTTCTTCATAGCTGAGCTCGTTGGGATTGTCTTCGTCGTTGCAGGCGGCACCTGGGGGCAGGGCGCCCATGTTCATGCATTCACCAAATAGCTCGGTCATGTCGGCGCTGACGCCGATGGAGCAGGCTTCGCCGTCGTTGCAGTCGGCGGTGGAGTTGCAGGAGGGATCAGATGGAGGCAAGCAATATTTGTCGCCGTCGTAGATCGTTACGCAATTGATCGGGGCGTGCGGATCCTCGCTCCATTCACAAGAACCACAGTCCGCGGCGGTTTCGCATGGTGCCGCGCATATGGCATTGCGGTCGGTGTCGCTATTGCGCAGGCAGGTGTGACCCACGGCGCAGGCCGAGTCCATGGTGCCGGTGCAAGAGCTAAAGCAGGTGCCGGTGCCGTCGCCGCATTCATAACCCTCGGCTATCTTCAGGCAAAGGCGATAATCCACTTCCACCTCGACGCAGCACATCTCGGCGGTTTCACCGGGGGCGTGGTTGATGCATTCGGAGTCGACCATGCAGCCGAGGACGGTGCAGTAGCCTTCGGTGCTGCCGAAATCCTTCCAACAACGGCCGGATTCGCAATCCGCATCATCGGTGCATGTGTCGCCCAGTTCTCCATGATCTGCTGGACAGCAGATCAGGCCGGGGCAGGGGGTGTAGAAATCGTCGCAGTCGCAAGTCGGCCCATTGCTTCCCACGACACAACTGCCGTTGGGTTCGCAGGCACCTTTCGGACAGAGACCCTCATTTTCGGAGCAGGCCCCGACCAGCAGGGCCAACACAATCCATATGATGGTGTGTCTCATGGTCCTTTCCTCAAGGGACGGTGCAGACCGTGCCCAGTGCATTGTTTTCGGGATCGGAGCAGGGATCGGCGAAGCAGAAGTTGAACGCTTCGCAGATCATCGTGTCCGGGCAGTCCTCATCCAGGGTGCACCATTCGGTGCAGCGGGGCTCTATGCAGAAGACTTCGCAGTTGTCATGCGCTGCGTCGCAAAATGTGCCCACGGGGGCCTGGCCGTCGTTGACACGGCACAAACCATCAAAACCGCCTTCAGCGGTTGGCTCCGGCCAGCAGCTGTAGCCGTCATCGCAGTCGGTCGGGGCGTCGCAGCTGTTGTCTTTTAGGCAAACCGTACCGAGGGCCACGTTGTTGGGATCGGTGCAGGGATGGGCGAGGCAGAAGTTGATCGCTTCGCAGACCATCGTGTTCGGGCAGTCGGTGTCGATGGTGCACCACTCGGTGCAGAGGGGCTCCATGCAGAAGACTTCGCAGGTGTCGTTTGCATCGGTACATTCGGTGCCCACGGGGCCCGGGCCTTCGTTGGCACGGCACCAGCCCTCGAGACCGCCTTCGGTGCTTACCATTGGCCAGCAACTGTCGTTTTCGGTGCAGTCAGTGGGGTTGCTGCAACTGTAGTCAGCGATGCAGGACCTGCCGGTGATTAGGTTGTTGGGATCGTCGCAGGGTTCCGCGCCGCAGATGTTGAAGGTTCGGCAGATTTTTCCCTCGGGGCAGTCGGCGTCGACTTCGCAGAGGGGTCTTTCGATACAGAAAAAGTCCTCCCCGCAGATCAGCAACTCAGGGCAGTCCTCGTCGACTTCGCAGGTCGGGCTTTCGGTGCAGAAAAGTCCATTTTCGCAGATCAGGCCTTCGGGGCAGTCTTCGTTCGCCTGACAGGGCAGATCTTCGATGCAGAGAAGTTCAAGCCCACAGCGCATGAACTCGGGGCATTCCATGCTGGTGCTGCATGGAATGGGAAGATCACCCCCTTGGGCACGGCACCTGCCCTCGAGTTCGCCTTCTTCTGTCAGCGTCGGCCAACAGCTTTCGCCGGCGGGGCAGTCTGAGGTGAAAATACAGGGCGGATCGCCCTTGCAGACCTTGATTTCGTCGTCCACGTCTGAAAAACGAAGCACTTCGCAGGTCATGTCCTCGGGGCAGTCGCTGTCCTCTTCACAGACTTCGGTGCACATCTGGCCCAGGCAGTAGAAAGCGCTGCATCGTTCGTCGAAGCTTAGGGTATTGGGATCCTCGATGTCATCGCAGGCCGAGCCTGGAGGCAGAGCGCCCACGCTCATGCACTCCCCAAACAGATCGGTCCAGTCGGTGGCGACGCCGATACCGCAGGTCTTGGCTTCATTGCAGTCGGCGCTGGTGCGGCATGGCTCGGGGAAATCCAACAAGCAGTATTTGTCGCCGCCAGAGATGGTCACGCAAGCGATTTCAGCGTTCGGATCTTCGCTCCACTCACAAGCGCTGCAGTCGGCGTCGGTGGCGCATTGGGCTGAGCAGATGGCGTTGGGGTCGTCGGGGCCTTCACCGATGCAGGGGAATGCCGGGCTGCAAATGTCCGGATCGCCCGCGCAAGACACACCGCAAATGTAGGGCGAGATGCTGCCGCAGTCGTATCCCTCGGCGGCTTTCAGGCAGATGAAGAAATCGGCGTCGATTTCCACGCAGCACATCTCTCGGTTGTCGTCGGAGTGATTAATGCACTCGCTGTCGATCAGGCATTCGGTGGTGGTGCAGTAGCCCTCGGTGTCGCCGGTGCGAATCAGGCAACGGTCCGAAATGCATTCGGTATCGTCGACGCAGTGCTGACCGATGAGCAGAGAGGGCTCGGGCACGCAGCTCAGGCCGGGGCCTGGTTGATAGAATTCGTCACAAACACAACTGGGCACCCCGTTTTCAGCAACACAAGTGCCGTGGGGGGCGCAGGTGTCGACTTGGCATGGGTCCTGGTTGGTTGAGCAGGCCCAGAGCAGAGTGGGTAGAGCCAGCAAGATGAAGAATTTTGATTTCATGATCATCCCCTTAATCCCCCTTGCAAACCATGATGCTGTCGTCCACATCCTCGAAGGTGTGTTCCAGGCAGCTCATGCCCTCGGGGCAGTCGGTGTCCGCGACACAAACTTCGGAGCACATGCCGCCAAAGCAATAGAGTCCGCTGCAGCGTTCTTCGAAGCTGAGTTCGCTGGGATCATCTTCGTCGTTGCAGGTGGAGCCGGGGGGCAGGTCGCCGTAGGTGATGCATTCGCCGAAAAGATGGGTTCTGTCTTCGTTGATACCGATGGTGCAGGTTTCGCCCGAGCAGTCCATGCTGGAGGTGCATCCTGGGTCCCCAAATACCAGACAAAATTTCTTGCCGCCGGCGATGACCAAGCAGTCGAAGAACACGCTCGGATCCACGCTCCACTCGCAAGATGCACAATCGGCTGCGGTCTCGCAGGAAGGCGAGCAAATGGCCATGGGACCGATGTCTGAACTTCGCAGGCAGGCATGGTCCACATCGCAGGCAGATTCTACAGTGCCGGTACAAGAGGAGCCGCAGGTGCCGGTGCCGTCGCCGCATTCATAACCCTCGGCGATCTTCAGGCAGATGAAATATGCGGCCCCGACTTCGACGCAGCACATTTCGGCGGTTTCGCCGGCGGCGTGGTTGACGCATTCGTTGTCGATGGTGCAGTTGGTGGTGGTGCAGTAGCCTTCGGCGACGCCTATGAACCTCAAGCAATAGCCACTTTGGCAGTCGCTGTCGTTTATGCAGGGGCCACCGGTCTTACTGTCGGTACTGCAGGCATTGCAGACCAATCCTTCTCCTTGACAGAAACCATAGTGACACTCGCAATAGGAACCACCGTCGGCCTCGATGTAGGTACCGTTGGGGAAGCAGGGGGGATCGCTGTCTTCGGGGCAGCCGGCGAGGATGAGGCCGAAGAAGATCAAGATGACTGCGGTTTTCATGGTCCTCTCCCTAATTGCCGATGCAAACCGTGGCTGGTGCCAAGTTCTCGGGATCGTCGCAGGGCTCGCTTAGGCATAAGTCGATGGTCTCGCAGCGCATGCCTTCGGGGCAGTCTTCGTTCAGGCTGCACCATTCGGTGCAGCGGGTGTCCAGGCAGAAGACTTCGCAGTCGTCGTTGTCTTCGTCGCAGGTTGTGCCCAGCGGATCCGTGCCTTCGATGGCGCGACACCAGCCCTCCAAAATTTCGTCGGCCAAAGTCGGCCAGCAGCTTTCACCTTCGGGGCAGTCGGCCGGGGCATCGCAGCTGTGGTCTTCCATGCAGAGGGTCATGTAGTCGTCGACATTGGAAAACCGCAGCACCTCGCAGCGCATGTGTTCCGGGCAGTCTTCATCCAGACTGCAGGCTTCGGTACATAGACCGAGAAAGCAGTAGACTTCGCAGTGGTCGTCGTCCTCATTGCAGGCCGTGCCCACTGGATCCGCTCCGGCGTTTGGGGCGCAGCTTTCTGCCGCCTCCTCGCCAGGGTTTGCCGTCGGTTGGCAGCTCATGCCCTCGGGGCAGTCCGCGGGGCCCTTGCAAAGCGTGTTGTCCACGCAAAGCCAGGGATCTTCAGCCAGGAGGGGGAAATGAACCTGCTGGCAGTTTTGCCAATCGGGGCAGTCGACATCGTCGACGCAGGTTTGGCCTCGGTCCGGCAAGCAGAGTAAGTGCCCGCTCGAGATAGCGACACAGGAAAATGGATTGTCGGGGAGGTGAGGGGCGCGACAGGCGTCGCAGTCATCGTCGGTTTCGCATAAGCGTGAGCAAACGGCCAGGGGGTCGAGGTCGCTTTGACCCACACAAGGAAAACGGGGGTCACAGGCTGAATAGCCAGTGCCGGTACAAGAGCTGCCGCAGGTGCCCGTACCGTCACCGCAGGCATAGTCGTCTTCGATTTTCAGGCAGATGAAATAGTTTTGGTTCACCTCGACACAGCACATCTCGGCGGTTTCGCCGGTGGCGTGGTTGACGCATTCGTTGTCGATGGTGCAGTTGGTGGTGGTGCAGTAGCCCTCGGTGTCGCCCGTGAACTTCAGGCATCGGGCGGACACGCATTCAGCGTCGATGGTGCATGCTTCGCCGGTTTGTAAAATTGGCCCCTGGTAGCAGGTTAGGCCTTCGCCTTGCTTGTACCCCTCGTCACATAGGCATGTTGCCATGCCGTCTACCATGACGCAGGTGCCGTTGGGCACGCAGTAATGATCGTGACAGCTCAGGTCGGGCTCAGTGGGCGTCAAGCCGCAGGCTGTAAAACATGCCGAGAGCGAGCCCAAAGCGAAGAGCATCATCAATCCAGCGATTTTGTTGCTTTTCAAGAACACGTCAACTGTCTCCCACGCAAACCATGATGCTGTCGTCCACTTGCTCGAATGTATGCTCTATGCAGCTCATTCCTTCGGGGCAGGTGGAGTCATCGGCGCAGACCTCGGTGCATTTCCCGCCAAAGCAATAGAATCCGCTGCAACGTTCTTCATAGCTGAGGTTGTTGGGGTCGTCTTCGCCGTTGCAGGTTGAGCCCGGAGGCAAGGCACCTATATTCATGCATTCGCCAAAGAGATCGGTCATGTCGGCGCTGACGCCGATGGAGCAGGTGTCACCCCCGGAGCAATCCATACTGGAACTGCAACCATTACCTCCATCGATGAGACAGAATTGCTCGCCTCCTGAGAACGTAATGCATTGGGCACGGGCATCCGGTTCCGTCTCCATCCTGCAGTCTTGACAGTCCAGGTAGGATTCGCAGGGTTTGCAGCATTGGGCCCAGGGGTCCGTGTTGATGCTGTACAAACAGGGGAAGCCCAGGGCGCAGGCAGAGTCCAGGGTGCCAGTGCAGGGAGAGCCGCAGGTGCCGGTGCCGTCGCCACATTCATAACCTTCGGCGATCTTCAGGCAGATGAAATATGCGGTCCCGACTTCGACGCAGCACATTTCGGCGGTTTCGCCGGCGGCGTGGTTGACGCAGTCGCTGTCGGTAACGCAGTTGCTGGTGGTGCAGTAGCCATATTCTTCGCCTGGCCTTTTTAGACAGTAGCCAGAGTCGCAAAAGCAGTCTTCGGTACAAGGATCACCAGTCTGCACTGGATCAGCTGGATTGCAGGTAAAGCCTTCGCCCTGCGTGTAGCTGCAAGGGTCGCCACAATCGCAATAGGCACCGCCGTCGGCCTCGACATAGGTGCCGTTTGGGCCGCAGGTAGGCTTTTCTGAGGGATCTTCCGCGGGGCAGGCGGCGAGCAAGAGCGCGCTGAGTGCGAGTGAGATGAGGGGAATGGTTTTCATCTTTGGCCCCAATGCAGTGCCCGGTTCGATCGTGGAGAAATGTCGGGCTTCCCGGGTGGCTTTTGTCTGTTTGCTTCCCCACCGCTCATACTGACCGATCCGGCGGGAAATCTCAAGAGGGGTTGGGGCTTCAAAGGAGGGATTGAGTCGGCAATAAAAAACGGCGCCCCCGTGAGGGGACGCCGTGGATGCTTCTTTACTTAGTGCGTCTTAGTCGAATGTCACGCGGCAGGCTGGCACATGTCCACTTCGACCACGTTGTTGGGATCGGTGCAAGGATCGGCGATGCACAGACCCAACGGCAGGCAGTTCTGAGCGGCGTCGCAGTCGGCGTCCACGGTGCAGACTTCGGAGCACAGACCGTCGGTCTCGCCACCGGCGCAGAGCACTTCGCAGGTGTCGTCGGCCATGGTGCAGGCCGTGCCCAGAACGTCGGCGCCTTCGTCCGCGCGACACCATCCACTGAAACCGCCATCGGCCCCCAGGGTGGGCCAGCAGCCGAAGCCTGCTTCGCAATCTGCGGGAGCGCCGCAGCTGTCGTCTTGGATGCAGATCGTGCCTGGGGCCTGGTTGTTGGGATCGGTGCAGGGCTCGGCGATGCAGAAGTTGATCGTCTCGCAGATCATGGTGCCCGGGCAGTCGGTGTCGAGGGTGCACCACTCGGTGCAGCGGGGCTCCATGCAGAAGACTTCGCAGGTGTCGTCGGCTTCGGTACATTCAGTGCCCACGGGGTCTGGGCCGCCGTTGGCACGACACCAGCCTTCGAGGCCGCCTTCGGCGTTGAGCGTCGGCCAGCAGGCGGAACCCGCGTCGCAGTCGGTCGGGGCACCACAGCCGCCGTCTTGGATGCAAATCGTACCGGGGGCCACGTTGTTGGGATCAGTGCAGGGCTCGGCGAGGCAGAAGTTGATCGCTTCGCAGATCATGGTGTCCGGGCAGTCGGAGTCGAGGGTGCACCACTCGGTGCAGCGGGGCTCCATGCAGAAGACTTCGCAGGTGTCGTCGGCATCGGTGCATTCGGTGCCGACGGGGTCCGTGCCTTCGTTGGGGCGGCACCAGCCGGCCAGAGCGTCGCCGCTCAAGGTTGGCCAGCAGCTCTCGCCCTCAGGGCAATCCGCCGGACTGCCACAGGAAGTGTCGCCCATGCAGACATTGATGGTGTCATCCACATTGGAAAACTGTAGCACTTCGCAGATCATGCCTTCGGGGCAGTCGGTATCCACCTGGCAGACTTCGGAGCACATGTCGCCAAAGCAATAGAAAGCGCTACAGCGCTCCTCGTAGGGGAGTTCGTTGGGATCGTCCTCATCGTTACATTCGGAGCCCGGGGGCAGCCCGCCTACATTTATACACTCGCCGAACAGCTCGGTATAGTCGGCACTGACGGCGATGGAGCAGGTGTCACCCTCGGG
>JAGLDW010000624.1 GCA_023145395.1 Lentisphaeria bacterium
ATCCTCCTCGCAATCGAATGTAGGTTATGTCGCTGCACCACACCTGGTCGGGACGGTCAATCGTGTCCTTCCGGCAAGCGTGCAAAAGGTAATTTCGCGGCGGCGATGGCTGGTGTGGGTTGGGGTGGGGGCAGGTGTTTTGTGGAGAGGGGCGGCGAGTGATTATGACGTGGACGCCTCGACGTGCTGTCGCAGCGCTTTGAGTTCGCGATGGCAGATGAATTTCACGCGGTCGTTTTCGAGCATTGCCGAACACCATGCGAGTACTTTGCCTGTCGGCAGGTCGCACTTCCCCAGGGTCTTGATGACGACCGTGAGACACTCTTCGATGTCGTCGGTCATCAATCCCTCGTCGCTCATTTCGACCTGACGGCTTCCTTCTTTCATCAGTTCCAGGGCCAGTTTCATCGCGGCCGGCAACTGGTCCAGGTCGAGTAAGCGACTCAGATTGCGTCGGGCCTCGCCGTAGGCTTCGTCATCGTAGTCGAAATTATGATTGGCGTCCCGCTCGTCGAAATCGGTCGCGTCGGCAATCGCCTGACGCGTCGCGCCCACAAGTTCTTCCGGCGGAGTTGCCACCTCGAATCGCGACGTGAGTTGCCCGAGAATCCTGTGATCGCCGCTCGCCAGTTCGATCAGGAGGGTGACCAGTTCATCTTCCCTGCACCGCGCCAGCGCCTTGCGGAGTCCTTCCACGGAACCGGTCGTCTTCACCGATTTGGGAACTTTCTTCAACCTGCGTTTCGACATATTTCATCGCCATTGCTGCTTGGGCACGCCGTTAACATTGCTCGGTAGTTCCAGGGCATCCAGTCCCGCGGACGAGCAGCCAACGCCGAGGCATGTCGCTGAAGTTCGGTCAAGTAGTCGAACGGGTTGGCCCCGCAGAGTTGACAGGTATAGATGAGGCTCATGAATACGTCGCCGACGTGGGCGCCATTCTCGGTCTTGTAGAACATGGCGTTCTTGCGATGCAGAATGGCCTTCTTCAGTGCCCGTTCGCAGATGTTGTTGTCCAGCGGAGCCCCGAGCTTGCGGAGAAATAGCGTCAGTTTCTTCCAGTGCCTGAGCATGTATGCGATCGCTCCGCCGAGCGAAGAGTTGGGCTCGACAAGACGCTCGTCGAATTGCCGGGCGAGCCAGGCGTGAAGATTCTCCATGGTCGAACCGCTGTGGGCCTGGTGAAATCGCAAGCGAGCCTCCGGCGACAGCTTTCGCTTCCGAGCAAGCGCGTCGTTGCGGTAGATTACCGCCAGAGACTCCAAAACATGACGACACTCGGCGGGAAAACTCTCCGCCACGTCGACAAACTGACGCCGACCGTGGGCCAAGCAGTTGGCCACGATCGTCTCCAACTCGGCCGGCAGATTCCGCGACAGTGCATCACACATCTGGATCGGCGGGGCCAGGGCCTTGGCTCGATTCGCCAGCACGTCGCTCAGGTTCTCACCGGCGTGTTTGCGGCCGCTGAAGAACAACGCGATCCGGCGACCTTCACGCGTCGACACGACGCCCGAGGTGAACAGACCGGTGCGCTGCTTCTTGGCATTGCCAGCGGCGGAATCTTCCGCCAAGGCGTTTTGCCGGGCACGCTTGCCCATCAGTTCCAGAATTTTGATCGTCGTGTCGTCGTTGTAGACGACATCACCTTGGCCTGCTTGCCGAATCAGTTCGGCGTGGACCGGCTCGACCTGCTTGGCTAGGCCGCTGACGATATCCCACTGAGTCGAGGCCGGCAAGGGAATGCCCAGATCCCCTTGCAGGCCCTGCATTCGGTTGAACGGCATCCCACTGCCGTACTTCAACAGTGCGATTATACTCCCGGCCGTCGCGTCGTACTTCGCTGTGCCCACACCCGGCGGCGACTGGGCCGTGAAGACCTTGCCGCAGAGGTGGCAACGGAGTTTTTGCAATTGGTAAACCTTGGCAGCTACGGGTGCCTGGCCGGTGATCCGCACCAGCACCCCGGGCCGGGCCGTCTCATAAACCGTGCCATCGCCGCACTCCGGACAGGCGTCGCCCGGTTGAAGTGACTCGTGCGGTACCTCGATCTTCTCGGCACCGTGATAGGCGTCGGCACCGTTGCGACCGTGGCCTTTGCCCGACTTGGGCGATTCGTCCTTGGACGCCGCCACCGAGTCGGCTTCCTCAGCCGAGTCCGTCCCGTCGCCGGTCACCGCCGCTGTCTTCTCGGTACTCGCGCCGAAGAGCAGCTTCCGTAGCCGACGCATCGAAATGTTTTTGCTTTTCAGCAAAGCGACCAACTCCACATAGGATTGCAACACCGTCCCGGCGGTCTCGTAATCCTTGTCGTTGAACTGCTTCGCTTCGGCACGCCGCAGGATCTCTTTCAGTTCGTCCATCTCAAGCTCGATGATCGTCGGTTCTTTCGACATCATTCTACCTGCAACGACAACGGGAGAAAACCTATAGCCCACGTGGCACACGGACAGTTTTCAGACCACGCGGTGTGCCCCGTGACTCAAATCGAGCGGAGCATAGCAAGAGTGCGTCGAATGCGCAAGATCGATTCCGGCGAAATGTGTTTCGCGTCAATCGCTCGGACCGACCGGACGCCACGGCGGTGCTGCCCGAGTCGCTTCGGGGTTGCCCGCTTGGAAGAGGACCTGCAACTGGTGTGCTGCCAGCGTCTTGGCCGCCTTGGTGGCGCTAGTTGGCCACCAAGCGAATCGCCCGCTCGAAAGACGCTTGTGACAGAGCCAAAATCCTTGGCCGTCGTAGACCAACACTTTCAACGCCGTCGCTTTGCGGTTGCGGAACACGAAAACCCAACCGCCCAACGGATCTTGCCCGAGGACATCTTCGCAGAGTCGGGCCAAGCCGTCGATCCCCTTGCGGAAATCGGCCGGCTCGACAGCCACCAGAACACGCATCTGCGGCGTGATCTGGATC
>JAGLDW010000625.1 GCA_023145395.1 Lentisphaeria bacterium
GACAACTCCTCAAGCCCCGTCCCCTCCCAGTCCGCCTGCACCTCGTTGTTCTGGATCTCGGGATAGCCTCCGCGCGGCGCCTGCCTCGCAGCCAGCCAGTCGAAGCAAAGCTCCCCCTGCCGCTTCATCCCCTCGTCGCCGCGTGCCATCCCCACCAGCCAGAGAGCCAGCGCGGCGCTCCCCCCCGCACGATGGTGATGGCTGCCTCCCGCATGATAGTCCAGCAACGGACCGTGATAGCCCTTCTCGCTCCAAAACGCACCGTGGTATTCACCGGGCGCCACATCCTGACTGGCCACCAGATAGGCGAGTATGCTCTCGCATACATCCGCCACACGGTCCTGGAATATCGTCGCCATGCTTCGCCTCCGCTCTGCCACGTCTCCGCTGGAACACATCGATTCCCAACAGCGTTTACACTATTTGGGCGAAGTCAGTTTTTCCATCCGGGCAGAGCAGACCTTGTCGCGATTCTGTTCCATTTTGGCGATGCGCACTCGAAAACTGGCAAGCTCCTTCTCCAGACAGAGAGCCCGCTTCCGGCTCCAGGCGAGACGTGCGTCGAAGGCTGCTTCGACGGTTTTCCTGAGCCCCGCTCTTCGCGTCAATCGTTCCCTATCGTCTTTCGCCGCCAGAAACCGCTCCCTGGCAACTCGAACCGCCTGCTCTTCGGAACTGCTCCCGCAGCCGGGAAAACGCGTGCCATCACGCTTGCTTCTGGCCAAAGCGAGGAGCTTCCGGCGGAATGCCTCCGGGTCCTTCTCGCGCAACGCCACCAAGTATTTGTAGCGTCCGGAATCCACGGATTCGAGTTCACGCAGAAGCCGCTGGACATCCTTCGTTCCCAGGCGTGATCCGGGCACACCGGCTGCCCGAACGCCCCCCGCAAAACCAGTCTGAGCTTGAGCCGCGACTCCCCTGGGGAAAAACGCAGCCGCAAGAACCAGAGCACTCGCACACATCCACCGTCTCGCACTCATCCCGCGATTCCTTTCTCAAATGTCTTCCGTCTGGAAGTCCTCACCGAACAAATCATCCTCCAGGAGCAGATCGATCTCAATCTGAAACAACTCCTCCTCCAGCGCCTCGAATCCATCGGAGGGCAGTGGCAATGGCGCACGAACGTCCGACGACGTTGCCGCAACCAGCTCAGAGACTTCCGCGAGCGCCTGCTCAATCTCACCATCCAGCATATCCAGTTCGGCGAATGCCTCCTCCCAGTCCAAGGCGGTTCCACCGGCCTGGGCCAACTGCCCTGCCCCATCAGCGGAGGGACGCAGCGAGTGCAGAACGAGAAATGCGAGGACGACAAGCGCGGCAGCCAGGGCAACCAGACGCCGCGAGAAAC
The DNA here is from genome assembly GCA_023145395.1 of Lentisphaeria bacterium. Lineage (GTDB taxonomy): Bacteria > Verrucomicrobiota > Lentisphaeria > Oligosphaerales > Lenti-02 > JAGLDW01. The sequence continues at coordinate 1,349 of JAGLDW010000625.1, forward strand.
GCTGTATGCCAGCCCGACTGCGGCGTCCCGCGGCCGACCGATCCAGCACCATCGCCAGAACCCGGGAGTCAAGCTCGGGAGACGGACCGGCATCCACGCCCTCCTCGACTTCCAAGACCCTCTGCGCCACATCCGCGAAAGCCCGGCATTCGGGACAGACACGCAGATGCTCCGCGATCTTGGCGTCGCTTGCAGCGCCCGCCTCCAGCCACTTGTGTTGTATTGATGTGCAGTCCATGATCCTCTACTCCGCGCCAGCCGGCAGCTTCACTTCGTCTTCCCAGCTCTCAAACCATCGTCGCAAGTGCTTCACCGCATAGTGCATCCGACCGAGAACAGTGTTCAAGGTCGAGTTCTGAATCCCGGCAATATCCTTGAAGGCGACTCCGCGTCTGCGTAGCATCACCACCTCCCGTTGTTCCAGCGAGAGGGTTTCAATCGCCCGCTCGAGCGCACCCGACACGGCGGCCTTGTCCATATTCTTCCACACGGGCTCCGTCTCGGCTGGCAGCCGCTCATCCAGCTCGACCGTGGGCCGACGGACCTCGCGCCGAATGTGATCGACCACCAGGTTGTGGGCAATTCGGTAGAGCCAGGAGATGAACTTGCGGTCGTCCACATACTTGTCCAGCCCGTCAAAAACCTTGATCCATGTCTGCTGAAACATGTCATCAACCAGATGCTCCTGCCTCGGAAGCAGGCGGTTCAGATAGGAATACAACTGCAACCGGTAGCGTCCATAGAGTTCGCCGAAGGCCCGTTCGTCCCCTTTTCTGCACAAGACAATGAGTTGTTTGTCGCCAAGTTGTTTCATCGTCTCCTAACATCACTCCATCAAACGGCGACAGCTTCCCTTTATTGTGAGTGTGCGCACCGATTGCTCGTCATCGAAAAGCATAGCCGAAAACAAGGCCGTGTCCATGCCGACAACCGACGCGTAGTGACAGGAAGGTGAAAAGGGAACTGCCTTTGGTTTCAAGGGTCGGCGGCGTTGACAGAGACGTGTCGGGACGCTTTGTTGCGATGGTTCACCCCTGGCAACTGGTCTCGAACTGGAGAGTGTTCTCATGCTTCCCCTGAAAGCGCGCGGTGTCTATATCAAGAAGGAGGCCGCTGAAGACTCTCGCTCCATGGCCCGTATCCGGCGCATGATGCCCTTTATCGAGTACGATGGAGAGTCGGTCATCGTCGATGACACAGCGCTGCACAAGCTCCTTCTCGATGAGAAAAAGACCTGGCACAGGCACGGTCTGAAGGCGGACCAGATCGAGCCGATCGTCATCTTCAACCAGTTTCTGTACGCTCACGACGAGACCGAGCGCGCGCGGCGCAAGGCCGAGTTTCCCGAACTCTTCAAGGGGGGCGGACCAGCTCAATTCGGCGGCTATGGCGGCTTCGACTGGAGAAACTCGGGCAGTGCCGAGCACCGCGCGCAAACCGGCTGTGTCTGCCAGCCTGCCTACGCGCTCCACTCTTTCTGGGGTTGCCACTTCCGCTGCGCCTACTGCAACCTTGGCCACATTGCGCACGTCTACGTGAACCTTGAGGACTGGGTGGAGCACATCGAGGCAAGCTTCGCCGACGCCGAGGAGAAATCCCCAGGGCAACGCCTGTTCCAGTGGGACAATGGCACGGACATCGTCTGCTGGGAGCCAGAGTACGGCGGCACCAAGCTGCTCGTCGATCTGTTCGCGCGGCAGACCACGAGGAACCTCGAGCTGTACGTCGGCAAGAGCGACAACGTGGATTTCATGCTCGACTTCGACCACCGTGGGCACACAGTCTGCTGCTGGAGCCTCTCCCACGAGACCCAGACCAATGTGATCGAGCCCAGGACCGCGTCCCTGGAGGCGCGCCTCGATGCCGCTCGCAAGTGCCAGGAGGCCGGATACCCCGTGCGTGTCCGCTTCAGCCCCATCGTCCCAACCACCGGCTGGGAGAAAGACATGCGCCACATGATCCGACGCATGTTCGAGATGATCAAACCCGACGTGATCACCATGGAGCCCCTCCGTTTCTACACCTACGAAGGGCTTCTTGAAGACTTTGCTTCCGGAGTCATCGATCCGGTGTTCCTCGAGGGTATGAAGACGCAGAACACCGGGCCAGGCAACCATGAGCGCCAGTTCCCCGACAAACTGGTCGAACGCATCTACCGCGTTGTCTTTGACGAGGTGCTGGCGGTCTCCCCGCAGACACCCATCGCCTTCTGCCGGGAGAAACGGGCGACCTGGGACCTGTTCCGCGACGAACTCCAGCGCAACGGACAAAACCCGGACAACTATGTGTGCAACTGCGGGCCCCGATCCGCCGGCCCGGATTCTCGCCTCATCGCCGCAACACGCTGACACGGCGGGGACGCCACAATGCCATGAAGTTTCTATCCGATGCCGCCTTGGGTGGGTCCGCCGAGCCCCGGTGGACTCTGGGTGCAACGGGGCCCGTTGCACCTACTTTCTCCGCTTTCCGCAACACGCCACGCGAGAAGCTTCAAGGCATTGGGGGGGGGCCATGCCGTGCGGCGGCCGGGGACAGTCGCCTTCCGGGAAGCACGGCGCTCGCCGCGTGGACCTGATCTCCAGACGGGGCATGCCTTGTGCTTTCCGCGATGCGTGGCAGCTTTTGGAGACACGGTCGTGAAACAGCCAGCAGCGCCACAGGGACGAGAGACATGAACGATTTTACAGTGGAATGCCCCGGATGCGGAGTGGAGCTGACGTTCGACCAGGACGATGTGGGCGCCATCGCCGAATGCCCGAGCTGCGGGAATGAGCTAGTGCTTGAACTTCCGGGACAAGGGACCATCCCCGCACCTATGTCCGTACCCCTCGCGCCTCTCGCGCCGCCAGCACCACCGCCCGCGCCGCCAGCACCACCACCGCCAACTGGGATCTCGGGCGAATTGCCGGAGCGCATGAGGGCAAACCGTGACGTGGCGGACCGGATTTGCACGAAATGCGGCAGTGCCATCAACTTTGGCGACGATGCCTTCAACTGCGATGCCTGCGGCACCAGCATGCACGGGGCATGTCACGACGACAACGGGGGATGCGCCAACCCCCATTGCCGCAAGAATGCTGTGGCGGAGCCAGTGGCGGCTCCCCTCTCGACGACCACACCCTTGGACGCTCCCTTCGGCGGCCCTCTCGGCGATGTTACCCCCCTGCGCGACAATCCGCCGCTCAGCCCACAGGCGGAGGCCATCCCGGAGGAGACGAAGGCGTGCAAGTTCTGCGGCGAACAGATCCGCATCCGAGCGAGAAAATGCCCGTTCTGCAAGGAATACCAGGAGGAACAGCCCGCCGTGGAGCAATCCGTCGGGGGAATCGGTTCGGCCGGATATGACGAAGACGACAACCTGACCGGCGCCGAAATTGCACTCGGGATCCTCTGCGGGACCATCGCCTGCATCGTGGGCATCGTCTGGATGTGCCAGGGGAAGAAAAAAGGTCTGAAGATGATCGCGCTCAGTATTGTTTCCCAGATCATTAGAAGTGCAATCATGGCGGCCATTCGAGCGAGCTGATGGATGTCCAGCAAGCTGAGGGAAAAGCCCCACAGGGCAAGACAAACAGGAACAGGATTCCGATGAAGAAGCCGTCCGCGAAACGAGGGGTTGCCGCAACTCTTCGACGCCTGGTCGGCTCGTTCTACGTGAAAGATGCCGACGTGCGTGACCTTTCTGTGCACTGGGTGTATCTAGCGCTCTGTCTTATCATGCTCACTCTTCCTTTCCTGATGAGTGTCGCCCCTTCCGAACGCGTGTCTCTATTCGGTCTCAACCTGCCCACAAGCTGTCCATCGAGAGAGCTTCTACACACGCCCTGCCCCGGTTGCGGGCTCACTCGCTCCTTCGTCCTGCTCGCCCACGGGCGCGTCGCGGATTCTCTTGCCCTGCACCGGCTCGGACTCCTGATGGCGCTCTTCTTCCTCTACCAGGCGGGCTATCGCATCTACTGCCTGGCCAAACGCGGCAGGAACATTCCCCAGACGCTGCTGCAGTTTCAGACCGTAGTTGGGCTTGGCATGGTGGCCGCACTCATTCTCAACTGGTTCATCGGCCTCCCCTTTGGCGGGAACTGAACGTGGCACTTGGCGGCACTCTCCACCAGCATGTTCCCGGACTCCCTGGCATGCTCGAACATCGTCGGCTCGACGCCAGACCGGAACGCTTCCATCCAGCGGAGATCGATCCCGATAGCAGACTGCACGGCATACTCGAGACCTCCCGCCTCGAAGTCAACACACGCCACCACCAAGCCATTGACCAGCTTGGACGCGGACTGCGAACTGTGGCGCGCGCTCCCGACGGGACCATCGAAGCCGTCGAATCCGCCGACGAACACGCGGTCCGATTCCTGCTCGGCCTGCAATGGCATCCCGAATGCATCAGCGACCGACCAGAACAGGCACGACTTTTCAAAGCCTTTGTCGCGGCGGCGACCGCAAAATGACTTTCACACACTTGCGCTATCATTATTGCCGACTAGGATATCAACATTGATGACGTCCTTGTGGGAATAGTGCCATGATCCAATCACTCCAACGCGCATTCTCGATTCTGGAGCTGCTGGATCGCGACACCTCTGGCAGCGAGGGGCTCGGTCCGCAGGAGATCGCGAATCACGTGGGTCTCAAGTTTCCGACGACCCACAATTTTTTGAAGTCCCTGGTCGAGCTTGGCTACCTCGAGCGCGTGCCCGACGCCGCGCGCTACCGGGTTGCGGGGAAATTGATCCACCTCGGCGCCACACGCTCCCGGGTCCAGATGTTGCGGCAATGCGGCGAAGCCGAGATTCGGCGTCTGTGGACACAGTTCCGGGAAACTGTCTCGCTAGACCTGGAAACCAATCTCATGCGCGAGGGCATCTGCGTCGCCGAGAGCAACCGCGAGCTGCGCGTGGTCCAACGACAGCGCCACGGGGAGTTCTATCCCTACCCTGTCGGGCGCGTTCTGCTGAGCGGCATGTCCCCCGACCGCTTGCAGGCCTTTGTCGACCAGAACGGGTTTCCAAAAGACAAGTGGAACGGAATCGACACGCGGCACACGTTGAATCAGGCGCTGAAAATCATCCGCCATGACCAGGTGGAGGTGAAACGCAATCTCCAGATCGGCGCCGCGGCCATCGCCGTGCCGATTGAAGGATTGGACGAAAGCTTGAACGCCGCCCTCTGCCTCGTGCTGCCCCTGGTTCGCCTCGACGACGCCAAATGCGCGGAGATTGTCGGGGCGCTTCACGAGTCGGCCGAGGCGATTGCACAACGAGTTCGTGAGATGTAGCGGCACGCGCACCAAGGCGCGAGCCGACTAGAGGATCTGAAAAGGAGTTGAACACATGTATCCGCTGGCACCGGACAAGATCTACGCCCACATGGACCTCAAGTCGATTCCAGACGCCATGGAGAGGCTCGGACGGTTCCTCACCACAATGGGCTCGTCGGAGGACGAGGTGGACTGGTTCGCGCACCAGGATGCAATCCGTGTCTCGAACGAGGTCACGACCTGGCAGGGGGAGCATGGCACCCCGGAATGGAAGTACAAGCAGCCGATCATCTTCACCAAGTTCGTTCTCGACGGAAAACTCGACGACGACCCGGTGTTCCAGAATCGGCCCAAGGACACGCCGGTCTTCAACCTCCCCATGGTCCTCGGCTACATGCCCGTGTTCACACCACACCATACGCCCGAGAAAGATGCCGAGTCGGGCATGACCTGCTGGCCGGCCATGTTTCTCGCCTCGGTCCACGGTTGCTCCCATGGATGCGTCTATTGCGGTGCTGGGCACGGTGGCAAAGCGCTCATCATCGCCCTCAATGTGAAAGAGTATCTCGAACAGGGAATTCGCAAGGTCATCGAGGACAATCCCTGGCAGAAGTGCTTTCTGATGATGGGGTCGGCGGATGTCGCCACGCTCGAGCCAGAATACGGTCTCTACGAGGACTACCTCAACCTGCTCGCCGAATACGAGGAACGCTACGGCTACTTCCACACGAATGGCGACTGTGTGGACTGGGTCGCGGACCTCACCCATAAAGAGCGCGTGATCGCCGTTTGGAGCCTCTGCAGCAACGAGGCGGCGGACGTTCTGGAGCCCTGCGCCCCATCGGCGTCAAGCCGCATCGAGGCCATGGCCAAACTCAACGCCATGGGTGTCCCAGTACGCGTCAAGCTCAAACCCATCCTGCCCGTCAAGAACTGGCGGGAGAGCTACGCGAACTGCATCAAGGAACTGCTCACCAAAGCCAAGCCGGAAACCCTCGGTTTCACCACCATGATCTGGACCAGCTACGAACGTCTCTGCAACATACTGGACACGAATCTGCTCGACCCCGAGTTCGTCGAAGCAGCGCGCGAGGCGCAAGAGGAGATGAAGGATTCCAGGCACGGTCCCTTCCCCCACGCCAAGCGCGAGGAGATGT
>JAGLDW010000626.1 GCA_023145395.1 Lentisphaeria bacterium
TCAAGAAGAAGATCAAGAAGAAGATGAGTCAGAAACCGGCGAGGTGTCCAGCGAGGAAGAGCAGGGACTACGCAGCGCTTTGGATGACATCCTGGGCGATGAAGCGGAAGAGGAGGACGTGGATCCTTTCGCCGACTCTTCTGAAGAAGACGTGGATCGACAATCCACCCGTGTATTCAACGTGGAGGAAATGCAGCAGGTCAAGTCTGAGCGCCAGAAGGCCGAAGTAGAAGATGATGACTATGATGCGGATTTAGACGGAAGATCTCGATCAGACGACGCCACTCAGGCGGGCGACGCGGATCGGGACAAGGTCGAGTGGTATGCAGCCGTGGACGAGAAGCAGATCGGTCCCATGAGCCTGGCTGAGTTCGCTGAGCATTTTGAAGAGGGTCAGTATGACGGAGAGACCCTGGTGTGGAAAGCAGGGTTCGATGAGTGGCTACCTGCCTACGAGGTGGCTGAGTTTCAGTTCGTGGTTGACGATGAAGAAGATAGTGATTCGCATGAAAGCCCTGATGAGCCAAAAGAAGAAGAAGAAGCGCAGGGGCCCGACGACGAATCAGCCTGGCGTTTCGATGGGGACGATGAGTCGGCATCCGGGGCTGAGGGCTTTCCTTCCGATGAATCTGATTTTGGAGACGACGAGACCGCTGCTGACGATGGGTATTTTGACGAGGGGGAAGAGTCTTCCAGTGCTTCGGATGCGGCATTTGCAGGTGCCGACGTGGACTGGAAGCCCTCGGCATTGTCTTCCTTGAGTTCTCTTGCAGAAGAGGAACTCTCCAGTATGAAGCCTGTCGACCCCGAGCCTGAAGAAGACGAGTTTCCTTTTCCCGAGGAAGATGCCGTGCCAGAGGATGGAGAGGTCTCCATGCCCATGGAGGCGGAGGATGATGACGAGCCCGAAGAAGAAGAGGAGGGCTCGCTCATCGGTCAGATCGCAGCAGAGGAGGAGGCCGCAGCGGAGGAGGCGGAGCGGGAACGGCTGGAGCGGGAGCGGATCGAGGAGGAGGCTCGCAAGAAGGCGGAGGAAGACGCTTTGGCTGCGCAGCAGGCGGCCAGCCGCGAACAATACGAAGAACGGCGTGAGCGTGCCGCTCCACCCGAAGAGCAATTCATTCCGGGGCGGGCGGGTGTGAACCCCCAGATGAAGATGCTGGTTCTCGGTGGGGGTTTGGCTTTGTTTGTCATGTTTGCCACCACCATCGGGGTGGTGATTTGGGCCACGAGCAAGGATGATGTGCCTGCGCCCAATCCCCAAGTGATGCAACCGGTGGCGGGTCCAGGCGCGCAGTCTGGCGTGCAGCCTGG
>JAGLDW010000627.1 GCA_023145395.1 Lentisphaeria bacterium
CGTTGCTAAGCACTTCCGGTGAACGATTACGGCAATGATTCTTGGGAGATTGTTCCCTACAATCCGTCATCGTCGCCATAGTCGTCAAGCCGATTCCCCTTTTCATATCAACGAATAATATTGGTTTCAGCAGCGTTTTCCAGGCCACTCAGCGCCTCGCGCGCCACCACTTTCCACTTGCCTTCCGGTGCGTTGATGGGCAGTTTGAACACATGTGTGGCCTTGCCGTTCATCGTCGTCTTGGTGGCGGCGAAGTCGCGCCACTCGGAGCCCTCCGGGGCGAAGATGCGGAATTTGATGACATGTTTTTCGTTCGCTGCTTCATCAGGGCGGATCCGAGCCAGGCAATGGATCGTGGGAAGTTTCGTGGAAGAGGGTGCCGATGTCAGGGTCAGCGTTGGCTGCTGAATGCGGTAGGGGACGGAGGCGTAGGCGGCTGTGTCTTCCAGAGGGAAGGAGACCTCGAAGCGCTCTTGCCGTCCCAGATACTCATTCGATTTCAGGTCATAGATGTGACCGGGAGTCGGTGGGGTGACAACCAGGTTTTCGTAGCCAATCCCGCGCCGGACAGGATACCAGAACCCAAAGCAATGGATCCGGCCATTGACGAAATCATTCAGGACGGGCCGCGCCACACCCGCGGCTCCCGCAGCAAATCCCTCGGCGTCCGCCGGCGCCTCTTTTGATTCCTGCACGATAGTCGATGACCTGGAACGGCGGCCTTCCGGCTCCTCCACGCCAAAAAGCGGTCGCAGGCCGCATGCGGTCAGCAAGTCGTCCATCATTTGCAGCGCGTTATCGTCCAGTTCGGGGAGGATGAAGTTCATCAAAACCGCTTGGCCCTGGCCCATGCGGTTCACCAGAAAGGCTGGGATATCTGAGTGCCCGCCTTTGCCTTGGATGTCGGCGCCGGCAACTTGGACAGCGGGACCGCAAAGTGCACGGGGCAGAACATTCGTCAGTGCCGTCTTGCCAATCACACCGTCCATCCTGATCGTATCTTCGGCAGGCTCGTATGCATGGTAGGACGTTTGATGCCGGACGCCGAAGACGTCGTCAAGACTGCCAGTGGCTCGGGGCTTTCCATGAGGGTCAGTCATGCCGGGGCGAATGTCCGCCAAGAGGATGCCGCCCCCCTTCACGAACTCCCGGATCTGCTCAGCCGCATCCGTGGAAATCGCCTGCGCAAATGGCAGGATCAGCAGACGACACCCCTTCTGTATGAGTGCCTGGCCGGCCACCTGATCATCCGAAATCATCGTGTACTGATACCCACATGCCTTCAACGCTCTGGTATAGAATCCCATCTGGTCGGGTGGACTTATCTTTGTCGCCAGACTGTTGCCACGATGCAACGCCTGCCAGGCCGTGGCAGCATGCTCGCTGGAGCGTGAATAGAGGATGGCGATGCCGCTGTCCATTTGCTTGCTCTCAAAGATGAAATGGCCAATCCCACTGCGAATCTGAGCAACCGCTTCGTTTGCCGGTCTGATGACTCCGACGGTCAGATCTGCTTTCAGTATGGGATGCCAGGGAGTGTTCGGCGGCTTGAAGAGATATTCTTCGTAATAGGTAAAGCCATGCGCTCCCTCGAGCAGGTTGATCCAGGGCTTGCCGCCCAAACGCAGCCGGAAGAGATTCTCGTTTCCAGTATTCTTGTCCGGATGCCACAGAGGCATATTTCGCGTGGTCAGGTGTCGTCCTTTACTTCTAGGCGGCATAAAGGAGAGAATGTACGGATCCAGATAGCCGGCCATTTCCGCGTCATGATAGAGAAGCCAGAAGTCCACCCCGCTGTAGCTGTCCAGCGTCGTCAGCCCGACTCGCACACCGGAAAGCACCCCTTGGGCCTCGGGATTGTCGTCGCGCAGAACTGTCATCAAGAACTTGAGGAAATCGGCAAACATGCGGTCCACATGTCGGCGATGGTCTATCCAGCGCGGAATCTGGTTGGTCTTCACCGCGTCTGCCAAGACGACGGGCGCAACGTCTTCCCACTCCTTGAAATCCGTGCCCCACGCCGCATTGACGCCGACTATGGAGCCATATTCCGCACGTGTGAACTGACGGAAGCTCTCCATGCAGGTGGCGCAAAAACAGGTGTCAACTTCCCCCTGCAAACGGCCGTAGCTACGACAATTCCACTCATGGGCAAAACTGTACGCAAGGGGCCCGAACTTGGTGACGGGAGACAGGGCGTTTTTCATGTTCTGGGCTAGTTTCGCGCGGAATTCTGGGTCATTCAGGCAAGGATTCCGGACGGGGGCGTGCTTTGTGTCACCAGCAATCTTGACTCCCCAATCCGGCACCCAGACTTGGGGGGCAGCGCGTATATTGTTCACGGCATGGTTTCTGCCAGTGCGTTCATGGAAGGAACTGGTAATGCCACACTTGCGCAATTCTCCGCAGGCAAGAAAATTGTCCGTGGGAATGACCCATAGCTGATAGTCGAAGAAGCTGTCATACCATGTCGGCGCCCTGACAATCGCGAACTCCTCTTCCGCATTTGCCAGCGGGCCCGCGGCGTCCATAATCTCCACCTTGACTCGGTGTATGAGAACCACTGCGGGATCGGTCTCCAGGACAAACTCCATGACCGCCTTTGACCCCTTCATTTCATCCATAGCCCAGAGCCGCCCATCGGCATCCGTCAACTGAATGCGCAGTCTCTGATCTGGTTCCAGGGGCGCGGTCAGAATCACCCTGCCTTTGACCGGATCGCCAGCCGTGAAGAACTGATTTCCGCGATCAATCTCTATGGCCTTGATCCCCACGGACGCCGCAACATTCAGGATCGCCGTGCTCCAATCCTCAATCCGGTTGTCCTCATGTCTAATCTGGAAGTGAACACGATGCCGTCCGGCGGGAAGCCGTGGAACGTCAAACGCCGCTTCAAGATGGTCATCGGCAAGCGTTACGGCCCCCAGAGAGATGGGCGGATCGCCGCGATAGTTCTCCATCCAGCCAATGACCGAAACACCAGTGGGTACGGGAAATGACGAAGATGCCTTCACCTTGATTTTCCCGGGCAGAACTCCCCACTCGACTTGAGCGCGCAACACGCCATTGGCTCGTCCTGGCATTTCAATGTCCTGCATCCTGATCCGAGGCAGTTTGCGGGATGCCCATAGCATGGCCTTGATCATGTAGGACAGGTTGTCCTCAAGCGCTTCCCGGTCGTTCTCCAGGCGTCCGCTCCAGGAGGCGATACGCCCTTTGCCGTACTGAAAAAAGCCGCCATTCTTTGCGGAACTGGCGCCAATCCTGACCCAGTTGATCTCTTCGGTGGTCCGATTCTTCTCGGCAAGCGCTTCGGCCAAAAGACTCTCCTTGAACGTGGCTGGTCCCGTTATGATCAGCCCCGCTCCCGCCGCCACTTTTTCAAGAATTGCATCGGCCATGCGTGGTGTGATGGCCGCTGGCTTCAGCTCCGCTATGACAATGCAGTCCGACGGTTGCGCCAGCTTCCCCATGGCGTCGGCTTCTTTCAAGAACAGCTTTGGGTCACCATCAGCATCGTAAATCCAGTAATCGGAACCAAGCTTGCTGGGGGTCGCGGGAGACTTGCGATATTCAAAGAAAACAGGAGTGTATTGCATGCTGAGGCGCTGGGCCAACTCCACGGTCAGCCTCTGCCTGTTGCGAGGCATCAGCGACAGCACTTTCAACCTGCCGCCCGCATACGGTTTTGCCCAGGATGTGTGGGGTGTGACGACCGCTTCGGTGAGCGTGTCCCAATTCCATTCAGACTTCCAGGGAGCGCGTTGTTCACTGAACGTGCTCCACATCTTGATCCGGTCCACGGGAACTATGCAGACATCATCAAGCACCATATGAACGGGGCCGTGCGCCTCTACCACCAGGTAGGGATTCGAGGTGTCAAAATAATAGTATGCCTTTCGCGCTCCCAACTCCCCCGTCTTGATCGCCTTGTCGGTGTTTTCCGCGCCGATGGCTCTGATGAATCCGGTATTGAATCGGCCCGCCACGTCGTCGCGAACCGACACCGAAGCATAGCCGGCTCCTTCCAGTGCATGGGCCTTGAAAGAGACTTCGTAGCACGTGTCTATGTCAACGGAAAGCGGGACCTGCAACCTGCGCTTGACGGAGTCGCTGCACAGCGTGTTGAGTTCCAGAGAACGACTGCCGGAAATCGGTGCGTTGGTGCGCGCGATCAGCTCGGTTTTCAGGAAGCGGGTGAGGCCTTCTCCGTTCTCCCAGCCGGACGGAACAAAAGGCTCTCCGCCCGGACCCGTCTCGAAGCCACCGTTTGCGACTAGGTTTTCGGCTGGCATCGGTTCGTTTTGGAACAACGGATAAGGTGGGCGTCCCCTGCGAAGATCATCCGGCCCGCCCAATGCCAGTATCGAGCTTCCTGACCCACTGGAAAAGCGCACGGCAAGCACATGCGCCCCCTTGCTGAGCCGCACCGTGGCTAGATGGTCATGAATGGTTGGGGGCCATGTGCCGTTGCCGTCTGGGTTTGTGTCCTTGATCAGAACGCCGTCCAGCCAGGCTTGCAGCCACCAGTCCGCCCCCATGCCCAGAGTTGCCTCCATGTCTGCGGGTGATGTGAATGGGATGAACACATAGGCTGTCTTTCCCCTCTCTGTCCCTCCAATCAGCCGTGCCAGATCCTGACGATGGAACGGATCTGTCACGTTGATGGTCCTGGGCTTCAGCTTGTGGCCAGAACGGTTCATCTCCGCGGGAATGGTCCTGAGAACATCAGGAGACGCCACCGGATGGTCTTGGGTCAATGGGCCGAACACGTGCCATTGCCTGGGCAGGGAAAAAGAGCCGACGATCTTGCTCGGTTCCGCGCCTGAAACGGATCCCATGATGGAGAACATGAGCATCATCCCCGTTGCACAAAGTAGCAGTGGTTTCATCAACTCTCTTTCTCGTGGTTCTCTCGAAAATGTCTGCATCACGGGGCACGCAGAGTCTGCTGGAGGCGGAGTGTGTGGCTGATGAGGATACGACGCTTCTGCTCGGCGACCGTTCTTGGATCGCCGAGGCCCAGAACCGGATAGTACGTGGCGAGCGCGTGGCCAAAGGGAAGCGCGCCCTTTGGAGCCATCGCATCGAACGGAATCGTCATGATCACCACCTGGTGGGCCCGGCGCGCAATACGGAGTTCACGGCGGAGATTTCTTGCCGCGAGATACATCCTCTCGCCCTCGGCCTGCTTCTCGTCCACGGCCTTCCATCTGGCCTGGGACACCTTGGGGTCGAACTTCCGCTCGAGCTGCTTCTCTCTTTGCTCGATCTTCCGTGCGTCTTCGTCGCTCAGGAGCTTGGCAGCTCCGGCCGCGAGTTTCTCTACCTCCTGTTCGGCCTGTTTCAACAGGCGGCTGAAACGCATGGCGTAGCGATAGTCGTCGATCCCTTCGCGCGTGGCCTCCCAGGAAACGGTTGGCACCGGCCCCGTCGGCGACAGGCATACTCTGGAGAGATTGTTGCTTCCGTGAACCGTCCCGTCGGCATCCATGACCCAGTTCTTCGCATCGTAGTAGGCCCATTGCGCCACGCCCTTGACGCCATTCCGATAGGCGCAGAATCCGAAAAACGCACGGGGGAAAGGAGCGTTGCTGTAGGCTACGTTGCAGTTGTACGTCCACAGCTCCGCACCATGGGCCTGGGCCTCTTGAACGATCTTGTACGTGATCGTGGAGTCGCTCTGGACCCATACGTCGTACAGCGAGCCCAACTCCTCAATGTCGAGTCCGGCGGTCACGGTCTTGACAGGCAGCTTCCAGGACTTGATGCGCTCCAGCACTGGCTTGACCGCATCGATTCGCTCTCGATAGCTCGGCTCGTCGTGCACGTACAGCAGGGGCGTTGGCCATTTGCGCTTCAGCCACTCCTCGAGCATGGCCCGCGTGGCCGTCTCGCTCGCCCCGCCGAAGCCGTACTCTCCATTTTTGGAGACCAGCCACATGATGGGCTCTCCCGACGCACACAGGCCGCTTTCCAGGATCATGGGCACGACCTTGTCGAGTCCGAACTCGGGCTTCCGGACCGGGTCGTCTGGGGGATACTTGTAGTTTCTGCCAAAGTCGATCCGGCGTCCATCCACGTCGGGGGTGTTGTACACGGTCACCGTATTCATGCCATGCTCGCGCATATCGCGATAGTAGGCTCGGCGCATTGTTTCGGTGAGGAACTTGCTGTCGGGGAAATACGCTTCCGCATGATACATGGCGTAGGCGATGTCCGGCTGGGGCAGGGCGATGTTCAGCACCTCAACCGTCAGGGGAATTTCGGCTCGGACTTCGTCATCCGCCACAACCTGGAGCGCACCGGTATAGATGCCGGCGGGAGAATCCGCCGCAGTCCTCACCGTCACCCACCAGGCAAGATTGGCGTCTCTCCCGGCGAATCGCGGCCGGGACGGGGGCAACAGGGACTGCCGGTACTCCCGGATGACCACGTCGTCTCTCGACAATTTCGCACGACCGGGCCCCATCAGGTCGCCGGACAACCGCAGGTCCACGTCTCTCAGGTTGCGCAACGCGTGAATGGCCAGGAGTCCGGGTTCATATTCCCCTTTTGCCATCAGGATACGGACGGATTCGATGACGGCATCAGGGCCCGGCATCGAACGCTCGTCAAACGGCAGCATAATCGATTGTGAAAAGAGCTGAAAGCCCCGCTTCAGGTCGGTTGGTGTAGGTCGTGCAACTTTTTCGCCAACCAGTTCGATGGCGACCTGATCGATCCACACTGGCGCGGGGGGCGCACCGTACTGGCGGATACCCAGTTCGTAGGCATTCTCCGAGCCGGTTCGGAACGGCACCTCGATCGGCGTCCAGACGAAGAAGCTGGTCCAGGCGGTCGTGTAGCTCACAGTCGCCTGGCCAACCGGTTTGCCGTCACGCAAGGCGCGAAGCGAAGCACGCACATCGCCGGTACCGTCTTTTGCCGCCCAGAATCGCAACCTGTAGTCGGTATGGGGTCGGAGAGTCACCCTCTGCTTGAGCCCGGTGTTCAGCCAGGTAGCCTTCTGCATGCGGTCGGTCGCCATGCGAAGCGAACTGGCACCGCCAACCTTCATGGCTGTATCCGCGGCAAAGTGGCCGTGACTTGTCTCCCACGCGACCGGCTTGCCATCGGCCCATTGCTCGAAGCCACCATTGGCGACGATGGTGCTGTTCGGGCTGGCAGTGCCTCCGGCGGACAGTTCTGCCCGAGCCTGTTCGACCTCTCTGCCGATCAAGGCCTTGGCGGCACTGACCGCTCTCTCGACCTCGTCGGCGAGTGGGAGAGTGCGGGGCGCGAAGTTCCCCGTGTACCGGATATCGCTGAACACGGCCAGGTCGTCGAGTTGGCCGATCAAGGTGTGGGCGCCTTTCGGTCCGCAGCCAATGTGAAAGCCTTGCGGCGCCACGTCGAAAGGCGCGATCCCCGTTACTCGTGTGCAACGCCTGCCGTCGATGTAGATGCAGACCGTCCCTGTGCCCGCTGCGCCTGTCATGTCCCAAGTCATGGCGTAGTGCTGCCATTGCTTCAGTTTGATGATCTTCTTGGCGTGGAACCAACCCGCCTTCTCGTTGAACTTCCAGCTGAAGACCAGGAACTCCCCCTGGGGGTGGAAGCCCAGTTCGAGAACGTTGCCATAGGACTTGTCGCCGGCGACGAAGAAGCGATGCTCCTGCCAATTGGTGCCGAACTCGTCCACCCTTGCGAACAGCTCGATCGTGCCCTTGGAAAAGTCGATGTTGCCCTGTGCGCCGTAGCGCAGACTTCTTCCCCTCTGGTTGCTCGGGGCATCAAGAGCCTTGCTCCACTTGCCCCCCCTGCCGGGCACCAGCTCAAAGCGTCCGGTGGAGTTGGCAGCAGTGCCGTCTCGTGGATCGGCGACCGCAAAGTCGGCGCTCGTGCTCCGGTCGTAGGACGCGTAGAAGAGCATCCCCCCCGCCTTGACTCCCGCGGAGCACAGAAACACCAGCAGGCAGAGCAGGACGGTCGCGTTGCACGGGGGAATGATTCTCATACGCATGGTCCCATCTCCAGCTTTCACTTCGCCTCAAAAAATGGCTGCACCACAACATAGTTGTAGAGCAGGCGTTGGCCGATGGGGCCTCCGGTGGCGGTGGGGGTGGCCCAGTCGGAGACCGTCAGCTTGGCGGTCTTGCCTTTGGCGCGAAAGACGCGCCAGTGGTAGTTCATCCACGCCTTGTTGGTCTTGTTGTAGGGACCGTAGTGGTGGCTGTAGCAGTTGGCCGTCTGGTGCGCGAAGGTGTGTTCGGGCAGCACCTCGGCGTTGGCGATGTCGATGCGGATGGCATGCGTCTCCTGCTTGCCCAT
>JAGLDW010000628.1 GCA_023145395.1 Lentisphaeria bacterium
TTCGACAGCCGTCCTGACTTCCCGGTGACCGCTAACCTGTACCTGCCGAAAGGTGCGAACAGTCCTGCGCCGGGGGTGCTTGTATCGTCCGGCCACAGTCGCGATGGCAAGGCCGCAGACTACAATCAGTACATGGCTCAGATCCTAGCTCACAAGGGCTTTGTGTCGCTGGCTTACGATCCGATTGGCCAGGGCGAGCGGATGCAATACTCCGATGAGGGAGGTCAGGACTTGACCGGCTCGGGTGTGCCCGAACACAATTTCATTGGGCGCCAGCAGCTTCTGGTCGGCGAGTTTTTCGGTTCATGGCGCGCCTGGGATGGGATGATGGCATTGGACTATCTGGCAACGCGTCCCGAAGTGGACATAGGACACCTGGGCCTTACAGGAGTTTCCGGCGGCGGCACGATGACCTCGCTGATCACCGCGAACGAACCGCGGTTGACGATGTCCGCGCCCGGTTGCTACATCACAACCTGGCGGCGTGAGACCGAGAACGAACTGCCCGCCGACGCCGAGCAAATGCCCCCACGCATCCTTGGCATGGGCCTGGAAATGTATGATATGCTCGTGCCGCACATTCCGAAATCTCTGATCCTCCTGACCCAGGAGAGCGATTTCTTCGATCAGCGCGGCGCGCTGGAGGCACACGAACGCCTGGCTCACCTCTACCGGTTGCTTGATGCGGAGGATGAACTGGGCTACTACGTGGGAGCGGGAGGGCACGACTGCACGAAGCCGATGCGCGAGGCGATGGTTGCGCACTTCGCGGCGGCCTGCGGCATGGATATTGATCCGGCCGAGCCCGAGCTCGTCTGCGAGACTGCAGAGACGTTGCAGTGCAGCGAGACCGGACAGATCTACGCCGATCCGGGGAGCCTGTCCGCGAGTTGCTTCGATTTCACGGCCGCGCGCAGTCGCGAGCTGACAACGCTGCGTGGAGAACCGACCGGCCACGAGCTGCGGCGACGGGTGCGCGAGCTGCTGGCGCTGCCCGAACGCGACGGCCCGCCCGAGTTCCGCATCCTGCGCACTTGGGACGCCAGGGAGTACGCACGGCCCTGCGCCAGTCACTTCGTCCTCGACACGGATGTGGAGTTTGGCGCCCAGGCAGTGGTGACGATGCTCACCGACGAACGACTCGTGGCGCGCCCGCTGACTGCCGAAATGATGGGAGGGGACGGGGCATCGACGCTGTACCTTCCGGAACGTTCTTCGGACGCGGAGTTGCGCGAAGACCAGCGTGTCCGCGCGATTGAGGAAGAGAGCGGCGTGTTCTTCGCCTGCGACTATCGTGGCGTGGGAGAGAGTCTGCCGAACACCTGCAATCCCGGCAGCTACGAGGACGGCTACGGCAGCGACTATTTCTACGCGTCGACCGCGCTTATGCTGGGCGAGTCATACGTGGCCTGGCGGGTGCATGACGTGCTGAGCACGCTGGACTGGATGGGTGCGTTCGGCTATGATCGGGCGCATTTGGTGGCACGCGGACAAGGTGCGATTGTGGGGGCACTGGCGGCACTACTGCACGAAAACGTGGTGCGCGTGACGCTGATTGGCGCACCAGCGTCCTTCACGGAGATGGCGGAGACACGATATCAGCAGTGGCCCGAGTCGGCGCTGTTGCCGGGCGTGCTGACACATTTCGACTTGCCAGACTTGTATCGCGAATTGGCGAGCAAGGATCTCGAACTCATCGCGCTCCGGAGCGCGATGATGGACTAGCACAGTCCAATGCGCAGGTGTGATCCAAGCCCTCTGTGGTGCCTCCGCGCCGGTCAGGAGGATTGGGTTGATTCAGGTTTTGTTATTGTGACAAGTATTGGTTCGTTTATCGTACCCAAGGTCAATCCCTGGTATTTTTCTTTGGGTTGCTTGGGACAGCAGCGTAGCGCGATAAATCCGGCGATCAAAGTCAGCGGCAGATGAAAGGCAAAACTAAGTGCCATCGGCATTTCAGTAATCGAAGAACTAAAGAAATACCAGACAGCCAGACCCTGAGTGATTCCAAAGGGAAACGCCGCTGCCAGCAATAACGTCAATCGTATTTTGTGACTAGCATCTCTTTTTAACCACCAGATTGCAACAAATAATCCACCAACCAATAGCGGAATCAGTACCATCCATATAGAGAGTGGACCAGCCCAGCTCAGGGCATCTCCCGGCTGCCAGGATTGCATAGTCGAACGTGACAGTGCATACCACATCTTTGACGCAATAGCATCTCCGATCGAGTAGGCGGTTAAAAGCCAAATCAGAGTTGAATTGGCTCTTGGTGACAATACCGCGAAAAGAAATGCCGGCAGGATCATGGCGCTGAATAGAGCGAACAGCACACCGATTTCTGCAGCGGATTGTGCCAGCCATTTCCCCGATGAATCCAGAAGCAAACCCAGGATAATAGCGATAATCCCCACCACGAGTGTTGCCCAGCGGGAAATATTTACTTGTTTAAGGCTGTCCATATTCTTGTTGATATATTTTTGATGGACCTCTTTCAACCAGATTGTCGCGAGTGAATTCATGCCTGAATCCAGTGTACTCATGATGGCCGCCAGCATTGCCGCCATGAAAATTCCAGGCAGCGGAGAAGGCAGATGGGTCGCGATAAAGTAAAAGAATACTCCATCCGCGTCTTTGAGTCCTGCGTCGGGATGCTGGGCATAGAACGTGAAAAGTGCCAGGCCGACAAACATCAGTATCAAAACAAAGGGAAAGGCGGTGACTGTCGCTACAATCTGGGATTTAAAGCCTTCTTTCCAGTTTTTCGTGCTTAAAAAACGTTGAATCGCAATCTGGTCACTACAGGCACTGGTTAAAGGTCCAAGTATCGCGCCAATCAGCAGCAACCAGAAAGTGAGTCGAATGTAGGGGCTTATTTTGTAGAATTCAGCCGTTGCATATTGAGGAACACCCCGTCCATTCTTAAATGCATAGGATACCGCTCCCCAAGCTCCGCCATCAATCTTCACACACAATATTATCACTACCACGATGAATCCGCCGATCAGTACCACAAATTGCATAACATCCGACCAGACCACAGCTTTCATTCCGCCCATCACTGTGTAGGCCGCGCCGATGACACCGACTAGGGTAATAGTCAACCATGCCGGCCAGCCATAGGCTCCCTCAAAAATTTTGCTAGTGGTAAAAAGAACAGTTCCCAGGTAGAGCATTCTGGTGTACAATGCGGAAAGCGCGATAACCGTACGCACCCCAGAGTTATAACGATATTCCAGGTATTCGTATGGGGTAAAACTGCCAAGTTTAAAATAGAATCTGATAAAAATCAGAAAACAGGGGATTGCAAGAAATAATCCTAATGAACTGCTGAGTGAAAACAGAGTCAGTCCATTTTTAAATATTTCCCCAGGCACAACAACAATCGAGATCGAACTTAGTAAAGACATCATGCATGATATGCCAATTGCCATATAGGGCATAGTGCGCCCCCCAAGCAGAAAATCTTCAGAGTCCTTTTCATTTCTTGAAAAATAAAATCCAATCGCCAGGACGATGATCAGATAAACAACCATCACCGCATAATCCATCCAGTGCATACTACCATCTAACATTTTCTACATTCCTTTGTTTGTTGCCACAGCAGATGATGGGAAATATTTTTCTGTTCGCAGGGCACGGCTCGCGCTGGACCCTCCGCGAAAAGGTCGCGGAGGGGGTTCAAGCAAGGTTCATAGGTTCAAGGTTGCTGAGAAGGGACAATATCAGCCTTTTGGCTACCGTTTGCGAGAGATTTTCTTGTCTCAACCTCTGAACCTTGAACTGTCAACCTTGAACTTGAGCCACGAAACCCTTTTCGCGGCGGTTCGCGCTGGTCGCGGTTCAGACTACATCTTGATTCGTGCGATGTACACGTCCGCAGGCGTGGGCATGCCGCCGTCCAGAGGCATGCGGTCGTGCTGCGAGTAGTAGCTCATGAGCACGTCGCCGTTTGGCGCCTTGGCGAATCCGCAGTAGGAGCAGTCTCCCGCGCTGGGAACGGTGAGCAGATGCTCGGCGGCGCCTTCGTCCGGAATGCGCCACACACTGGTGTGGGAACCGCTGTCAGGCTCCACGGTGCCTGGAGGCAGGTCGCCGGGCCGGGAGCGGCCGCTGCAGATCCAGCCCGTCTCCGTTTCGAGCATGACGGGTGCGTGGATGCACACTTCGAGACTCCGCCACTGCCAATCCGTGTAGGGCGCGCTGCTTTCTCCGATGTAGGAGCACCCGTCGCTGCCATTGCGACGGATGATGCATCGCAGTGTGTCGGGTGTGGAGCGGTAGAGCACCGCTTCCCCTTGGTCGTCGAGTTCCCGCATGGTGCCGAGATGGCGCCATTCCAGCAGGTCGTCCGAATGTAGCAGATGGATGCTGCGGTCCGTGCGACGGGCGCGCCCGGGAAAGTGATAGGGGGCGCAGTAGAAACCATTCGCGCCATCGGCCAGCACGCGCCAGAGCCAGTAGTTGATCCCGTGAACTTGCTTGGGCGCGCTCCAGCAGAGCCCATCTCGTGATGTACTGACATGGCTGATGAGGTCTTCGTCGCCGTTCGTGAGGCTGTCGGCGTTCCAGCGAGGAAACCAGGTGCCGAATACCACGCCGATCTTGTCGCCCGCGTCCACGAGTTTTGGATCGCGATCATCACCTCCGGTGTTGAGCACGGCGGCGGGTTCCCAGTCCGTCAGGTCCGCGCTGCGAAGAATCACAACCGTGCCGGGTGGTGTGATGCCGTGATGCTGCGCCTTGCGGAAACTGAGGTAGTAGTGTCCACGCCAGAAGAGAAGATCTGTGAATGCATTGTGATAGCCGTCGGCCACGACGCGGTCGAGGTGTAGTAGTTCGCTCACGAGTCATCTCCGTGGTTGCCGGTTGCTGAGAAACGTTCGTCTCGCACAATAGCTCCAGCCTGAATAATGCACAAACAGTCGTCCACCTTCCGTCGTAACCCCTCAGTTACGTGGGGACACGGCGGTTGAGGGCAACCGCCCTCCAAGTGCTTCAGGATGCCACTGGTGTTCGCCATGAACGCGGGGCGGATGAAGAGGAAGGACTAGGGGGAGGGATGAGGAGGATAAGAGAAGAATGTCCCTCGCTGGATTCCGGACCTTGGCGCTGGTATGGTCCGATCACGCGGTCTCTTTGGTGAACATGGGAAAAGGACGGTCGAAATGAAACAATGGGTTTGGATTATGAGCATGAGCATTTTGGCGACGGGGTGCGCGGGGTCAGCTTTGTATGTGGCACCAGGTGGGAACGATGCGAACCCAGGCACGAGGAGAGCGCCGCTGGCGACGTTGGCGGGCGCGCGGGATCGGGTGCGAACATTGAAGGCGGCAGCGACTGGGCCCATCGTGGTGGAGTTTTCCGCAGGCGTCTATCGCTTTTCCGAAGCGGCAGAGTTCGTGGAAGCGGATTCGGGCACGGCGGATGCACCGGTGGTCTACCGCGCGGCCAAGGGGGCGGAGGTGCGCTTGACTGGTGGCGTGGAGATTCTGCAGTGGAAGCCGGTCACGGATGCGAAGATTTTGGAGCGTCTTCCCGAAGAATCGCGGAGCAAGGTGCGCGTCGCGGATCTGAGTGGACAGGTCGTCCAGGACTTGGGCAGGCTCAAGATGCGCGGTTTCAGCAAGGGCAGTCCGGCTGCGGAGGCGGAGCTGTTTCAGGACGATGTGCCCATGACGCTCGCGCGCTGGCCCAACGAGGAGTTCCGAGGCGTCAAGGCGACCTCGAAGGACAAGCTGGAGGTGACGGTGGACACGGACCGCATCGCCCGCTGGACGGACGAGTCCGACCCCTGGCTGTTCGCCTACTGGCATCACGACTGGGCTGAACTGTACGAGCCGATCCGCAGCATCGATACGACTCGAAACGTGATCCGGCGCGATCCCAAGATCAAGCCGATCTACGGCATCACCCCAGGCCGTGCACGCTGGTATGCGTTGAACCTGCTTTCCGAGCTTGACCAGCCAGGCGAGTACTACATCGACCGCAGTGCCGGGAAACTCTATTTCTGGCCGCCCGGGGTCGGGGGAAAATGCGTTCTCTCGGTATCCAATTCCATCATTCACTGCAAGTCCGTGTCGCATGTGACATTCCAGGGGTTCATCATCGAGGCGTGCCGCGGCACGGCCGTTCGGGTGGATAACGGCGCGAACTGCAAAATCGTCGGCTGCACGGTCCGAAACACGGGTCACCGGGCGGTCTCGATGTACGGCTACAGGCACGAGGTGTACGGATGCGACGTATACTACAATGGGGAGGGAGGCATCGTTGTCACCGGAGGTGTCCGCAAGACGCTGGCGCCTGGGGAGTGCAACGTGGAGAACAACCATGTGCATCACTACTCGCGGCGGGCCCGCACCTACAAGACCGGCATCACCATCTCGGGATGCGGCAACCGCATGGCGCACAACCTGATCCATCATGGTCCGCACATGGCCATCTCCGCGCCCGGCAACGACCACGTGGTCGAATACAACGAAATCCACAATGCGGTCTACGAAAGCGGCGATGCAGGCGCCTACTACGTGGGGCGCGACTGGACGCAGCGGGGCAATGTCCTGCGCTACAACTACTGGCATCAGATCGTGGGCGCCACGGGCCACGGCGGCATGACCATCTATCTCGACGACCAGCACAGCGGGCACACCATCCACGGCAACATCTTCGAACGGTGCTCACGAGCAGTCTTCATCGGCGGCGGCGATGACAACATCGTCACCAACAACGTGTTCGTCGACTGCTGGAAGGCGGCGCACATGGACAACCGCGGCATGGGCTGGCAGAAGAAGTTCACCGACGACCTGAAGAGCTCGATCCACGTTCGCCTACGCGCCATACCCTACAAGAACAAGCTCTGGTCCAGACGCTATCCGAACTTGGTCAACGTGCTCGAGGATGATCCCGGCGTGCCGAAGCGCAACGTGTTCCGCCGGAATGTCAGCGCCGGAGGATGCTGGGACGACATCAACCAGGCCACGAGGCATTTGCAGGTGGTCGAGGACAACGTGGTGCACGACAGCGACAAGGACTGGATACGGCTCGCCAAGGACAAGTACGGACGTATCACAGGCGTGACGTACAAGGACCCCGCCGCGCTTGAGGCAATCGGATTCGAACGGATTCCCTTCGAGAAGATGGGGCTCTACAAAGATCCCCGTCGCGCGAGTTGGCCAGTCCGACACGAAGTGGACAAGATCAACCTTCCCGAGCCGACCAAGCCGAAGAAGATGGCCCAGTTCAAACCCAAGCCGGTCTACACGGTTCCTCGCGCGATGGCCGCATCCGGCGCGGTCATGGAGTTGTCCTGCGACTACGATGGAGGACTCGTGAAGCCGCCTGCCGAGGCCCGAATCTGGCACGACGGGACGCGTCTTCACGTTGTCATGACCACTCCTCTTCCCAAGAAACGCAATCTTGGGGCACAATGGGGTGCGTGCGATGCGATCGAACTGGCCTTCAAGGCGGCGGATGGGCCGAACTCCGACACGCTGGTTCTGCGAGGATTCACAAATGGAAAGACGGACTTCTTCAAACTCGCGAATGGTAGCAAGGGGGAGGCATCCGAACTTGCGAAGTCCGCAACCTACACGGCTACGGTGGAAGGCGATGCCTGGCGCTGTGCGTGGACGGTTGCGCTGAAGACGCTAGGCGTGGTGCCCGGCGATCGGATGCGGGCCAACGTGACCGTGCGCCGATCCGGCACGAACAACTGGGTCATGTGGCGTCCAACTCACGGGGACAGCACGAACTGCGAGCGTGTCGGCACCCTCGAACTCGCCCCCTGATTTGCAGGCATTGGGCGGCAGTGGGCGAAAGCGAACGGCACAACACTGGACTTCTGAGGTTTAAGTCCTGTTGTGGCAATCTGCAGATGGAAGTTGGCTGGCTGACCGCTCGCTTGAACGGCCACGATGGAGACGTTCTTGTCCTGAAGCGAAAACTGAATCCCATATCGAATCATTGGGCTATGAAAGCAATGAAGAGTGCCACCATAGAGAGGCACTTGGCGCCAAGCATCAGACGGACATGCCCCCGTTGTGGTGAGGCACAGCACCCATAGTAGAAGCATAACGAGCAGGTGCTAGGGATGCTCGGTTCCTCGCGCCCCTCATCTTGTTGTTCACTCGGGAGCACCGGAGTGACAACCGACTTGCTTTGTGCACTGGCTGTGCATACATTGTGCTATGAGTTTCGAATGGGATCGACAGAAGGCTGACGCGAATCGACGCAAACATGGCGT
>JAGLDW010000629.1 GCA_023145395.1 Lentisphaeria bacterium
ATCTACACTTGGCGCGGCGAGCGGGTGAGAATCATCTCCGCACGCCGGGCGATACGATCCGAGCGCAGAGAGTACGAGGCTGAACCATGAAGACAGAATACGATTTCAGCTCAGCCAAACGTGGTGCGGTGGTTCCTGTTGCGTCGAACAAGGAACGGATCACGATTCGGCTTGATCGCGACTTGGTCCGTTGGTTCCGGCAAGAAGTGCACGACGCTGGCGGGGGCAACTACCAAACGCTCATCAACAAGGCCCTGCGTGAGCACATAGAGAGTCGGCGGGAGCCGCTTGAGGAGACCCTCCGACGAGTGATGCGCGAGGAACTGCACGCAGTCCACTGATCGGGGGAGCCCCGGAAGAGAACCAGAGCATGCACCAGACGGAATGCGCTGCGCGCCTCCGCTGGTGATCGCCATGTTCACCGGCATAGATGATTGATGTCGGTAGGCATGCGGAGTGGCAGAAATAGAGCTCACTGCACAGAGACCATGTACTTGCGCCAACGGTGCAACTCACCGTAGCCTAGGGCTAAACGAGGTCTCCGAGCGCAACCCTGGAAGAAGCGAATGAATTGCCACATGTTCAAGATCGCCATCGCCATCACCGTGGCGTTTGGACTTGGCGTTGCCATTTTCGAAAGTGCTGCCGCGGAGCCTGCCGGGATGCTTGCTTTTCCGGGTGCCGAGGGGTTTGGGGCAGGTACGCGCGGGGGGCGTGGGGGCGTGGTCTTCGCAGTCACGACCCTCGATGACTATATGCCGGGCAAGGAACAGCCGATACCGGGTAGCCTACGTGCCGCATGCGACGCCGAGGGACCGCGCACGGTGGTGTTCCGCGTATCGGGCACCATCTCGCTCAAAAAGTCGCTCAACATCACGAAGCCGTTTCTCACCATTGCCGGACAGACTGCGCCGGGTGACGGAATCTGCCTGAAGGACTACACACTGTCGATCGGCACGGACGAAGTGATTGTGCGCCACCTCCGGGTTCGTCTGGGTCACGCCGCAGGCAAGGCACTGGATAGCATCTCGGTTTGGCGGGGCAAAAACATCATCCTCGATCACTGCTCGGCAAGCTGGAGTGTGGATGAGACGCTGTCGGTAACGCGGGGGGGCAAGGGGACGTTGCGGAACACGGACAACGTGACGGTCCAGTGGTGCATGATCACCGAGAGCCTGGACAAGTCCGTGCACAAGAGCCGGCACTCGTGCGGCTCGTTGGTGCGTGGCAGCTACGGCGCCAGGTACAGCTTTCACCACAACATCTATGCGCACCACAGCGGTCGCAGTCCCCGGCCTGGAAACTACATCGGACAGGACAAGGATCCGGAGGGGTTGCTGTTCGATTTCCGAAACAATGTGGTCTACAACTGGGGCTCCTACGCCGGCAGGAACCTGGATCCGCACAGCGTAACGGTGGCGAACTTTGTCGGCAACTACTACGTGACCGGTCCAAACTCGGCCAAGCCGATCGCTTTCCGCCAGTACTGCACGTTCGGCAAGAGCTATTTTCACGACAATTGGATGAACGCACAGTGCCCGGAGGATCCGTGGAGTCTCGTGGCATTCCTCGAGTTTGGCAGCGGACTCCGGAAGACCGACTATTTCAAGAACGCACCGGAATGGACCGAAGAATTGAAAGCCGCCTTCAAGCAATCCGCGCCGATTGAGATGGCCCGGGTCACCACTACGGACGCTCGCACCGCGTACCGGCAGGTTTTGGCCGGCGCCGGTGCCAGTCTGCCGGTCCGAGACGCCGTCGACAAGCGCATCATCGAAGAGATCAAGACTGGCGCTGGCCGCATTATCGACGACGAGACCAGTGTCGGCGGCTGGCCTGTGCTCAGGTCCGCACCAGCACCGACCGACACCGATAACGACGGCATGCCGGATGCCTGGGAGTCGGCGCATGCCCTGGACCCCGCCACGCCCAGCAACAACGCCGACCCGGATAAGGACGGCTATACCAATCTCGAGGAATACCTGAACGGCACCGATCCGGGCAAAGCCGAACCGAAGTAACTGACCATTCGCGGGTTCAGGGCACTGGGTAAACCCAGGCAACACAGTGGCATCATTCGTCCAGGAGCAGGCGGACTGCGCCATAGATGCCGCCGGCGTAGCGCCAGTCATGAACTCGAACAGCCAGCACATTGTCGCCGCCGGGGCGAACGCATCCAGGAGGCAGTGAAAGCTCGAATGCTTCCTCCCAATACTCTCCTACGGTTCTGCCCGTGGATTTGCTGGTCCGCTCGCCCACGTACGTTCCGTTCACATAGATCCAAGCCTGTTCATCGACCCCACGGAAGGTCAGGGCAAGCTTCTTGCCGCTGACTTCAGGCACCACATCGAATTTGACGCGGTACCATGCGTAGCCATCGTATTGCCCTGCGGCAGTCTTCTCCCAGGCGCTGGGGACAGGAATCCGCTGCCAGGCGGAGTCTGCGAACTCCGCGGCAAACCATGCCTGCTTCGTCCCCACGTTGTCCGGGTCGGTGTGGAATGCCCATTTGCTCGGAAAATCAGTCACATCGGGGCGTTTCTCCTCTGCCACCATGCGATAGTAGAGTCCCCATGGGAAGCTGTGCGAGGTCACTCTGGTCTGTGAGATTTTGAAGACAAGCGTGTTGTCGCCCTCGAGTAGATCCACATCCACGACGCGCTTGTCGGGCCGGTCGGCATCGAGTCCAGGCCGATAGTAGACCTGTCGGCCATTGAGGAAGACCTTGAAGGGAAAGAAGCTATCCATTTTGAGTTGGACTTTCCTAAGGTGTGGGGGAGAAATGATGGTGCCGACATAGGCGTAGGAAAGGATCCAGTCACCGACCTGTCCTTTGAAGGCATTTTCCAGGTTGAGAAAGCCTCCGGGGCTGGTGTAGTCCTGCCATTGCATTCGGCGTCCATCGGGCAACGTCACCGGACCGTCAATGCTGGCGAGTGGTTCGAACACGTCCTGGACCCGGTCGGCGTTGCAGGAGGTGTTGTCGAAAGGGCCGAGCAATCGCCACTTTGTTACAAAGCCAAGCTTCTTCGGGAAGTGCTGTGCCAAGGCTTTGAGGCGCTTGGTCTTGGCGCGCTGTCGTGCTTCGGCCGCATAGATCATGCCTTTGGCATCCAGTTCGTCAATGATGCGGTCCATGCGGTCGAAGGCGGCAACCGAAGCTTGGTAGTCGTGCTCCTGCGCTCGCCAGGTTCCATTGGTGTAGGCCTCCAGATAGCGCAGGCTGGCACCTACCATTTCCACCCGTTCCCTGTATGGATCCGAGTTGTTGACCTGTGTCTTCGCTTGATCCATGTGGCGGCGTGCGTCCCGGAGCATGTCCCGGTCGAACAGTCCGGCATAGAAGGTTGTTCCACCCCCCACGCGGGATCTCCCAGCATGTGTGTGTTCGGCCACTCGAGCGAGGCGCAGATAGTATTGCTCCATGGGCCGGGCGGCAGGCCCGAAGAACGCCTGGCACATTTCCCTCAGCACATCCTCGGGACGCTGCGTCGGATCTATCTTCATACGCCTTGCCATGTAGCGGTTGATGTAGGTCGATGCGGAAGTCTGGGCATGCAGGCCATCGGAGTAGCTTCCCTTGATCCCCACCTCTAGGAAAAGGGCCTGCAGCGATCTGGCCATTTCCAGATATGTTGGACAGGGCAGCCCACCCGTCCAGGAAATGGGGTCATACTCGTAGCAGTAGATATTTGGGGTCAACTCTCGCCAACGTTTCACAAACGCATGAAAATCCGACGTGGGGCACTTTGGGGTTGGAGTGAGATGAAGCAGGCAGTGTCCGCTGCGGGCCGCGATGATGATGACATTGTCCGCCGGGCGAATGTTGTCTGGCAGGTTCGCGTGCGTGGCATAGGCATAGAAGGCTACGTAGCGATCGGGGAACTCGTCTTGAATGCCCTTGGCCACCTGGTTGGCAAAGGTCAGTACCCGATTCGTCACACAGACCGCGCCTCCCGGATCGGTGGTCTTGGGATCCAGTGCCCGGCACCGCTCGCATTGGCAGAAATCGATATTGTCGGCCGGATCCATGGGAAAACTGACCCGGGTGGGAGCGGCACGTAGAAACGACTTCGCTTTGACGATCATCTGTTCGACGACTTCAGGATTGGTGGTGCAAAGCTGTTTTGGGGAGCGTTTGCCGGCGACCAGGGCATACCACTCCGGGTGATCGGCGAAGTGTTGCTTTGGCGGTAGCGCATAGAGCCAATAGTGCTGACCACTTATCCAGTTCTGCCAGCCGCCCAGGTTCCGGCGGTACCACTCGGCGACGTTTCCCTGGCGACCGGCCACCTCAATGGCTAGGTCGGCCCGGGGCGCAAAGCGAGTCGCGCCAGAGGGCAGGGTGAGGCTGTCCTTCTTGGGAATGCACTCGCCTAGTTTGCCGGGCATCACCCAGCGGCATCCCCAATAGTCCAGCATGTAGTAGATCGCATTGCTCAGTCCCAGGGGGGTGTGTGCCCGGAGCTGGATCTGCTCGTCGCCAACCTCCATCTCGAAGCCTTGGACCAACCCTGCGTCGAAGCGCGAGACCCCCGCCGGAAAATCAAGTAGTTTCACGCGAACTGGCAGGAGTTTGCTGTTACTTTGACCGCGAATCCAGTTGGCTCGCAGACCCACCGTGTTCCACCCGCCTGTCTTGGGCTCCAACCTGGCAGAGCCAATATTTTCCTGGACGGTTCCTGTCTGCGGGAGATGTGCCCAGGCCGCAGTCTT
>JAGLDW010000063.1 GCA_023145395.1 Lentisphaeria bacterium
CCAGCATGCTCTGGATGTCCTCGGGGGTGGTGGCGACGGGTTTTTCTATGAAAATGTGCTTGCCTGCCCGGGCGGCGGCGATGGTCTCCGAAGCATGGAGGTAGTTGGGTGTGCAGATGCTGACGACATCCACTTGCGGGTCGGCCAGCAAGTCGGAAAATGTTGTGTAGACGGGTGTCTCCAGCCCGAACTCCGCTTGTTTTCCGCGGACACTTTCCGCACTGCGGCTACCCAGCGCCACGAGGTCGCATTGGGGATGTTTCAAGTAGGCGTTGATATGCCCGCTTGCCACCCAGCCGCAGCCCCAGACCGCACATCCATAGCGTCGCGCCATTGTGTCGCCTCATTTTTCTCTCGTGTCGAGTCCGTGGCTATTCGCCGAGCAGATCGCGCCAATGGCTTGTCTGCAGCTCGCCCGTGACGGGGTTGTACCGGGCCAGGGTGCGCGTCTCCCGCCAGGCGGGCAGGATCTGCAGCCGCTGGCCGGCCGCTCCCTCGTAGACGTACACCTGGCACTGGTGGAAGTGTCCGCACAGGATTGTCTTCACACCCTTTTTGAACCATGCCTCGGCGAAGCGCCTGATCTCGCTCTCCGGCAATGTGCGTAGCTTGGGAGTGCCACTTCGCCGGCCGCGCTTCGCATGTCCCGTGTTGCGTTTTACCCACCTCACGAGGCGCTTTCCAAAGGATCTTGTGACAAGCCATCCCATCAGTCGGCAGTCTATGACCAGGCGGAAGAGCGTTGATAGAACATCGCGCCTGTCGATGCGGTCGCCGTGGGTGAACATCAGACCGTCCTCATTCGTCCAGTGGGATCGGGCGGAGAAGGTGAACGCGTCACCTTCGCCTCCGGCGATGTTGAAATCATGGTTGCCCTCGACAAAACCCACTGTCCGGCGGCCTTTTTCCTTCCTGCACCATGCGAGAAACCTATCCGTCGCGGCCGAGGAATAGCCGGGGAGAGAGATCCAGAGTTCAAAGATGTCACCGAGGAACACAATGGTCTCGACAGAGGATCGCGAGATGGCGTCCAGCATGTCGAAGAACTCGCCACATTCCTCGCCGTCGGTCCGAACGTGTGAATCGGCCACGAGGAGCACGGATGTCTCAGGGGACGAGGAAGTGACCGGGGGAAGTTCTGCGTCGGCCGACCCGGCATGCATCTGCTGACAATCTGGCATGAAGGCCGTTTCCCGTGCGGACGCTAGTTGCTTAGGGGAATATCGTGGCGCTTGGCGATCCTGACGAGGCTGTTCAGAATTGTCGAAGCTGAATTGATGCGTTTATCCCGCTGGGAAATTGTGCAGCGGGCGAGCAATTCACGCAAGCTTTTCATATGCATGATTTCGGGAAAATCAGTGACCATGGGGTCAGCGAGACTGTCCATGTGAAAGCGCGCCTCGCGCTTCAGCAACTTGCTTTTCAGCTTGTCTCCATCCTGCCTGAGCGGGTGTCCTCCAAAAACGACTCCGAAGGTGACTCCAAGGGCAAAAATATCCGTGCGCTCGTCTAGGTAGTCACGGACGATCTGCTCGGGAGAAAGGTAGCCCGCCGTCCCAGTGACTGCCCTTGGTTTGGTTCCCACAGACACGGACACTCCAAAGTCAATCAAGGTCACCACGCCTTTGGCCACCATGATGTTGCTGGGTTTCATGTCGAGATGCACGTAGTGCTTCCTGTGCATGAAATCGAGCGCCTTTGTGGTCTGGTAGAAGAAGTCGATTTTCTGGGCGACTGTGAACGCCTTCAACGCCTGCTTGTCGCTGAGGTCCGTCCCATCGACATAGTCCATCAGCAAGTCGTAGCCAATCTCGAACCCCAGTCGGCGCACTTTTCTGAGGCCGTGGATTCGGACGACTGGCAACCGTCCCGTCTCCTGAGCCTGGAGTTCCCGGCCGATGCGGCACTCGTTCTTCAGGTGGCGGACCTTTGAGCGGTAGGGAACCTTGACCTTCCCCTCGTTGTTCTTGCTACTCATCGGTCCGATCACCTTGGAGAGGTTGTTTCGAATCGATTTGATGCAAATGGGATTCTCAGAGTCGCTGCTTGTGTAGAGAACACTCTCCGCGCCACGTGCAATCATGGGTCCGATTTTGTAGGGGGCGGTGAACACGTCGTCTTCATTGAGATCGACCGTTCCCTCATCGTCCTCGCTGGAGGCATGCTGCTGGCGTGCCGGCGCAGGATGCAGCACATCATCGTTGGTGCCCAGCGTGATAATCCCGTGCCCCCCAGCGGGCTTGGCAGGGTCGGCGGCTGGGGTGTCAGACACCGGTTCCTGGTGAAGATACCTGCGTGCCTGTGCTGGAATATGGGTGGGGCGCGGTGAAACAGACGTTTCTGGCTGCTTGGCATCTTCGGTCGAAGAGACATCCTCGGCAGCCGGCGCCTGGGCAGGCAACTCGGTCTTGACGTGTTTTTTTTCTGTGGGTGTCGCTTTGGTCATATCCGGTCCGTTGTGAGCATCCTCGTATTTTCCCCGTCACGTCCAAACCGCTTGGAGATTATTCTACTCACATTTGCAGGGCATACTCAAGGCGAAAAATATAGCCTGAGCAGGGGGGGCATTCAAGCGGTCACGTAGATTTGCCCTGGCTGAAGACCCCCTTTCCCCATCGTTCCGCGAGTCCCTATGCATACGACGAAACCGGTTTGCGATGGAACGGGTTCTCCGGACCAGGAGAGTGGTGGCGCAGCGGATTGACCTGAACCCACGGGAAACCTATGTTCTCGGCTACGTCAAGCCTGCTGCCGACGCCTCTCAAACGACGGTGGCGCGCCTGCTTTCGTTCCGCAACAACGCACGGATGCGCCCATGGGCGAAAGAAGAAATCTGCTCCTTTGCTTCGTCGCCGCGTTGGCGCTCGTCGGCTCTGTCCTGGCTGAATCTGCTGCCAATGACGGTGCCTGGGTGGATGCCATGCTCTTCGCTCGCGGCGTTTTTGGCGAGCATGAGAAGGCCTCCGTCTTCAAACCCTTTGTCAGCCGACGGTTCAAGGCGAGGGAGAAGCCGGAGAGAATCGTCGTTGATATCACAGGCGTGAAGTTGCTCTGGCTGGTCTGCAATGACGGGGGAAACGGAACGGGCGCCGACCACGGAGTGTGGGGCGAGGCCACGATTGTGGCTGCGGACGGAACAAAGGTGCGTCTGGCCACGCTCGAACCCCTGGCCGCCATGACTGGATGGCGCCATTTTCAGGTCAACAAGGGATATACTGGCAGCCCTCTCGTGATCGGGGGGCAAAAGATCGCCGATGGCCTATGGCTGCATTCCCGCGGCTATGTGTGCTACAGAATCGATGGAAGGTACAAGCGTTTCGAGAGTTGGATTGGGCTTGATGATCATGCCCAGGTGTCGGGTTGTGTGGGCTTTGAGGTTCGCGACCGGATGGCGCCGGGAATCGCCTTCCAGGCCTTTTGGCGCCAGCACGGACACCGCTTTCCCGAAAAGACAAAATGGCTGATGGCCGATCTTTCCGAGGCGGAGCGGCGCGCGTGGTTGATGCAGGGCGCTGATACGGACGTCGAACGCAAGTTGATCAGCAGCGCGTGCGAAGAGTTGGGCGGCGGAGCACGCGCCTATCGTAGCCGACTGGAGGAACTGACACGGGCGGGGACGCATGGCACCGACCCCGCGTGGCTGAAACTCTTCCTCGAGGTGCGGAGCCGAATGGCCGCCTATCGTGAACTTGTCGAGACGATGCGTTTCTGCGAGCGGACGCTGGCGATGGTGGAGGAAGCCGCACCGAACAGCCAGTTCTCCGGCGCCGTGCGGACGCTCCGCGGCACCGTGGACGCGTCGCGCGAGGATCCCGGCGCTGATTTCGCCGCGCTGGATCAGAAGATCAGGGTGCTGCGGCGTCGTGTCGTCTTCTCCCATCCCGCGCTCGGTTTCGACACGCTGCTGGTGAACAAACGCCCACCACCTAGCTTTCCCCATCAATGCGACCAGTACCTGGGGCGACACAGCCGGCCGGGGCCAGGTCCCGTACTGGTCCGGAACTGGAAGTCCGATCACCCGGAGGAGACGGTGCTTCTCGAGGGCAAACTGCCACCCGGAACGGTCACCCATCCAGACTTGTCCTTCGAGGGGGACCGCATCCTCTTTTCCTATTGCGACCACTCGGAAACCGACCGCAGTCTGCGCCGATTCTCCATCCATGAGATGGGGTTGGACGGCACTGGCCTGCGCCAATTGACCGGGACGGCTGCCGATCCGCTGGAGACTCTGGATGGGCGGCAGACGGTCATGGTCGAAGACTTCGATCCCTGCTATCTTCCCGACGGGGGGATTGCCTTTATCTCCACCCGTTGCCAGTCGTTCGGACGCTGCCATCACCGCCGCTACAACCCATCCTACATGCTCTACTGGATGGACGGCGACGGGAAGGGGATTCGCCAGCTTTCCTTCGGCGAGGCCAACGAATGGGATCCCAGCGTACTTGCCGATGGACGCATCATCTACACACGGTGGGACTACATCAATCGGCACGACACTTTGTATCAGAGCCTCTGGACCATGCGCCCCGATGGGACGGGGGTCGCGCATTTCTATGGCAACTACACCCGCAACCCCTGCATGGTTGCAGAGGCTCGGTCAATCCCCGGTTCCAGGAAGGTGGTCTGCACCGCCACGGCGCACCACGCCTACACGACTGGGTCGATCCTTGCGCTGGATCCGCAGCGAGGCGTCGATGGCGTCGCGCCTGTGGAGCGCATCACACCCGAAGTGCGCTTTCCCGAGACGGAGGGCTGGGGCATGGACAACTGCTGCTGCACTCCCTGGCCACTGACGGAGGATCTGTATTTGGTCGCCCGCGCGCCGGGCGAGCCGTTGGATCTGCGCCGCAGGGTGCAGAGCGTGCAGGCCTATTCCATCTGGCTGATCGACACGCTAGGCGGGCGAGAGTTGGTGTATCGGGACAAGATGATGTCCTGTTTTTCCCCCATGCCCGTGCGTCCTCGACTCCGTCCTCCCGTGCTGGCCAGCATGTTGCCTGCCGAACCCAAGAGTCGCATGGGTACATTCTACGTCCAGGACGTGCGCATGCCGAGCAGGGAGTACGGAGGGAGGATTGCCGCCCTGCGGGTCAACGCGATAATCGGACAGCCCACCGCCTCGGTGCCGCACCGGGGAAAAGTCAGGCAGGAGATCGTCAAACGAATTGTGGGCACGGTGCCAGTGCGGGCCGACGGCTCGGTCGCGTTTCGCGCACCCTCCGGGATGCCGCTACAACTGCAGGCATTGGACAAGGACGGGAAGGCTGTGATGACGATGCGCTCGTTCGTCCATCTGCAGGCAGGAGAGTTCGCGGGATGTGTGGGGTGCCACGAACACCGACTCAGCGCGCCCCTGCGGACATCCGCACCCACCGCCGCGACCTATGTGGACCTCACGCCGCCGACCGGCCCCAGGTATCCGGGTGGGCTCAGCTACCAGCGCACGGTCCAGCCGGTCCTCGACCGCTATTGCATTTCCTGCCACGGCCTGGGCCGCAAGGCCGGAGGAGTGAGCCTGCTCGGCACTCAGGTGGAGTTTCCAATAGACGGATACCCTGGCTGGCCGAAGACCATCCGGGCCAGTGAATCGTACCAGACGCTGGTGCACCATCCAAAAGGGCTGGTGAAGATCGCCCAGCGGAATCGCGAGTCTGTCTTCAGCAAGCCGAACGACTACTTCGCCAACGCGGGAAAACTGGCCGGTTTTCTGCTTGCGGGACACTGTCCGGCGCTTCTTGAGGACCGCCCTAGTCTCTCTCGCATCTTCGACTGGCTCGACCTCAACGCCCAGTACAACGGCGACTACTCCTGGAACCGGCCGGGAGATCGCGGACCCGATCCGGCGGGGCAGAGGGCACTGCGGGCATTTCTGGCAAAGCGTTTTGGCGCTGTTTTCTCCGGGCAGCCCTTTGCCGCGCTCGTCAACCCGGCGCTGGTGTCGGAAAGTCGTGTGCTGAAGGCGGTTCTCTCGATGGATGCGGGAGGCTGGGGGCAGTTTGGAGAGAGGGCTTTTGCGAGTGAGAACGATCCTGGCTATGCGGTGTTGCGAGGGCTGGTTGTGAAGAGTCTGCCACCCTCGAAAGTTGACGACCACGGCACCTGTGGCCGGGGAAAATGCGTCTGCGGATGCTGCTGGGTCCGAGAGGTGCGAGCGAAGCGCAGGGCTTCATCCGCTGATGGTGATTGATTCGTGTTGCGCAGGTGACTTGTGCTTTCCTCATCGTGCCTCCACGGGGACAAGCCCCGTGGCGGGCGAAAAGCCCCGTGGCGGGCGATGCCCTG
>JAGLDW010000630.1 GCA_023145395.1 Lentisphaeria bacterium
AAATAAAATGATCAAGGCGCATGTCTCCGTCAGTGTCATATGATACAGACCGTAGCAGCATGCCTCCTCGGGCAGAAATATAGAACTCCAAAAACGGTGCTGAATCAGAATCAGTATATCGCCAGACCTCCTGACATGACACCCAATTCTGAGGCTGGTTTCCGCAAAAAAATGCGGGTTATTTCGGTATTTTGTTCGAGCGATAATGCGCGTGTCCGCGTATGCGCGCTATAGTAAGAGATGGAAAAATCACAGACATTGTTCGAGATGGACGGGCTCGGCGACGACGGCCTTGCGGGCGTGGTCAAGGGCGCAGCGGTTTCACGCATCAACTGCCGCTGCCACGTGGTGACGGACGAGGGGCTGCGAAGCGTGTTCCTCGACGGGCGCGCACTGCTGGCGTACGACGTGGGCGACAAGGTCTCCGAACGGATTGCGATCGTGCAGCTGTATACGTCGGGGCACGCCATGGAGCAGGATCTGGCTGTGGCTTTTGGCCACAACGCATCAACGATCCGCCGCTGGGTGAGACGGTGGGAGCGCAGCGGTTTCGACGGGTTGCTGGACAAGGCGCGCACCTGCAAGCCGTACAAGATGAAGGGAAGGGATGGAGCCGTGCGGCGCATGGTGGCGAAGGGGCTTGATAATTGCGGGATCGCCCGTCGTCTGGGTGTGGACGAGAGCACGATTCGCCTGGCTCTGAAACGGCTTGGCATACGCAGGGAAAAGGCGGTGGAAACCACATTGCCGGGGCTGGAGGAAGCACCCGCCTCCGAGCCCGTCTCTGAAAGCCCCGTCGCCCCTGCGAAAGAGCATGAGACTGCCCCCGAGGCAACACACACACACACCGCCAGCGACTCGTCCGTGCCACCCCCCTCGACCGATTCGGACCCGTCGGAGCGTTCGGGCGACCGGGCGCTTGCGGCGGCGGGGGCGCTTGATGACGCGCCACCACTGTTCGGCGATGCCGATGCCGTGCCTGGGGCGGGGGTTCTGCTGGCGGTTCCTGCCATTGTGGAGAGCGGTGTTCTGGACAGCTTCCGCGAGACGTACGGCACGCTCGGTCCCGCCTTCCACGGCCTGCGCACGATGGTGATGACAACGCTGTTCATGCTGCTTCTGCGCATCAGGCGTCCCGAGCATTTGCGCCACGGACGCCCGACCGACCTCGGCCGGGCGCTGGGCCTGGACCGTGCCGCGGAGGTCAAGACTGTGCGGCGCAAGCTGAAGATCCTGGCGGGGCGGAAGCGGGGCCACGAACTTGTCACGCGCGTGGCCTCCAGGCGCCTGGAAGAACGGGAGGACAACCTCGGCTACGTCTATCTCGACGGGCACGTCCGCATGTACTGCGGGAAGCGCAATCTTCCGAAAACGCACATCGCCCGCCTGAACTGCGTGGGCAGAGGCGAGACCGAGACGTGGGTGAACGACGAGGACGGCGAGCCTCTGTTCGTGGTCACCGGCGACCTCAACCCGGCGCTGACCGAGGAGCTGGAGCGACTCGTCGAGCAGATGGAGGCATTGCTCCCGGAGGGCGTGCGCCCGATGCTCGTGTTCGACCGCGGCGGTTGGAG
>JAGLDW010000631.1 GCA_023145395.1 Lentisphaeria bacterium
TCCAATACTCCATGGGATCGCTGTGGATCATTCCCGTCGTTCGAGGCGACGGCGAAGCTGGTCTTCGTACAGCGACTGCGGCTGGAGCGTCGCCCCTTTCCCCACTCCCTCCCGGTAGTCCTCCGGCCCAGTGCCGGGCGCGCTATCCGCGCCCATGCCCGTCAGCACCCGCATGCGGGTCGTGCCCACGATATAGCCCATGCCGACCTGCCAGGAGCGGATCACTCCGCCCCCCGATGTATTCCAGTACACGCTCTGCGTGACTGTGCTTCCCCCCCCCGAACTCCAGTTCCGCCGATTTCCGCCATACCAGCCGTCCTCGATCCGGCACTGATCGACGAGACAGGCCATCGCCAGCGAATGATGGTACTCGCAATGACCCGGCAGACCGATGGGATCCCACTTGGCGACCAAGCTGCGTCCCTTGCGGCTTGTGCAGCGCAACCACACACAGCCACTGGTGCCGAAGCCCCAGTTCTGGATGAAATTGTGGCGTCCCTCCGCAGCCACGCAGTCCCGCGTCAGGATTTCACTGCAGCGAGAGATCTCGAAGAGGTAGCCACAGCCTCCGCCACCCCGGTGCTGCGCCTTTTCCATGCGGCAGTCCGCCACCGTCACACGCTTCGAGCCACCGATGTAGATGCCCCCGCTTTGCAGATGAAACAAGCCCGCGCCCGGCAGGCCCGAGGCAAAAGAATGCACGTTGCGGACCCAGCAATCCTTCACCCCCTCCATCTCCACTGCGTGCACGCGCTTCCCCGCCCAGGCCGCGTCCCAGTCCACGGCATTGGAGACGGACAGATCCTGCAGTCCACACTCGCGCAGATAGCCAGTTTCGAGACGCAGGCTGGCGCGGTCGCGCACCTTGGCGGGATAGCGCAGGGGCACATCCAAGCGCACTGCGTGCGGACTCCGCAAACGATCAACCGCCACGACAGTGCGGCGGAAAAAGGGCTGCCACTTGCCATTGAACACACGCCAGTGCTTGGCCATGTGGTGCTCCTCCACGAAGGCGGCGCTGATGACCCAGCCGACCGCAACCTCGTCCCCCGGCTTCAGTGCGCCGGCGTCAGCGACGAGCACTTCCGACGAATGGTTTCGCCCGTCTTCGGCCAGCAGACACTCCCCTTTGCTCTGCCGACGCACCGAGCCACGGAAAGACAGGTGCCGTTTTCCGGTCATGCCTTTGGCCCGAGTGAACAGCAGGCGGGTCTTTCCCGCCCCCGCCCCTGCAATCACCAGGCCCGAGGCGCGAACGGACAGCAATCCGTCGCACCGATAGAGGCCAGCAGGGAGAAAGACAATGCCGCCACCCTCCTTGGAAACCGTGTCGATGGCCGTCTGCAACACGATCGTCGTGTCCGTTTTTCCCGTGTTGTCCGCAGACAAAGCACCCACGACATCCAGGCGTAACCGATCAGACAAGTCGGGCAGGCGCCGTTCTCCCCGCGCATAGCCGGCATAGGAGACATCATGCAGAACATGTCCTCCCGGGGAGGCAAAGCCCGGACGCCATGAAGAGGGGTACAGAGCGCTCCGCCACCCATCCGCCCGCGTTCGAGCCCCCACAAAAAACGCTGTGAACACGAGCCCGGACGCCACGAAGCCGTTCACAAAACCTCTTGACAATAGGAAGAAATGAAGCATAGTACAGGTTCGCTTGACTTATACTGCCACTGAGACTCTTTTTGGTTGGCACCAAGCATATTCTGAAGCCGAAACAGCGTCTTTCAAGGAATTCGAACGACATGCCAAGTTCAAAATCAGCAGAGAAGCGCCTGAGAAACAGCATGCATCGCCGTGTGATCAATCGCATGCGCAAGTCCCGCATTAAGACGGCCGAGAAACATCTGACCGAACAGATTGAGACCGACAATTCGGAAGGCGCAAAGGCCGCGCTGAGCAAATGTTTCTCCGAGTATGACCAGGCCGCCAAGAAGGGCACTGTCCATAAGAGCAAGGCCAACCGCAGGAAGCAGCGCCTGGCGATCTCAGTCGCCAAGATGGGCTGATTTTTCACGGATATCCCAGCCCGCGCTGGGACAATGGATGGCACTGAGCTACTGTAGGGGCGCACGAATCATCGTGCGCCCCTTTGCTTTGCGTGGCGGAAAACGCCGCCGCCGGGCTTGCCTCGGTGGACCGAGGATGGAGATTCCCAGGCGGAACGCGCCCCTTTTTCTCCATCTTCGCGCCAACCACTTCCGCGAGGGCAATGGAGGCGGAGAGAATGTACGGCCAGAGTGAATCCTGGAGGTGAGAGACTGTGCAACAAGCGACGACACACGATCTAGGACAGTTCGCACAGAACCTCGCCAACAACTTCGACAAAAGAACCTTTCTCCACTATCCCGAAGGGAAAGGCTTCCGCTCCGTCAGCTATGCCCAGTTTCTCGCCCGAACGGATGCCTGGGCTCAGCGCCTGCGCGCTCAGGAGGTCCAGCCGGGCGATCGCGTCGCGTTCATCACTCCAAAATCCCCAAACCAGGTGTTCGCCTTCTACGCATGCTGGCGCATCGGCGCCATTGCCGTGCCCATTTGCGAGGCGCTGGGCAACGCGGAGATGACCTTCGTCATCCAGGACAGTGAGCCCAGCCTCATTCTGGTCGATGAAACCATGCAGAGTCGGGTGACCGCCAACGCGGGGGATATCCCGCTGCTCTCTTTCTCCCAAATGCCCGATTTCGGCAGTGGGGGCATGACCTTCGAACGGCACGAGAACGATCCGGACGACGTGGCCGCGCTCATCTACACCAGCGGCTCCACGGGCATGCCGAAAGGCGTCATGCTCACACACCGCAACTTCACCACCAACGCAGTCTCCGCAGTGGAAAAATTTCATTTCACCCAGAGCGACCGCGTCATATCGCTCCTTCCGTACTGGCATAGCTTCGCACTGATTGTCGAGCTGTTGGTCGCACCCTCCAGAGGCGCCTGCACGATCATCCCCCGCGACAAACGGGACTTCAAACGGAACATCGCCACATACAAACCCACGGTCGTGCTAGTGGTGCCGAGAATCATGGATGCGCTAAAGACCAGTATCGAGAAGAGAATCCAGGAGCAACCGGGAGCGGTGCAAAAGCTTGTCAAACAGGCGACGTACAACGCCTCGCGCATTTTCACAGCGGGCTCTCGCATCGACGGGGGCCTGCTGCGCATGTTCACACACCATACGTTCTACAACCCCCTCGTCTTCCGGGCCATTCGCAAGAACTTCGGCGGCAAGTTGCGCTTTTTCGTCAGCGGAGGCGCTCCGCTGGATATGGACAACCAGATCTTCTTCAAATACCTGGGCATCCCGGTGTACCAAGGGTACGGGCTCACCGAATCCACCCCCGTGATCAGCACCAACAACGAGGATGTGCACCGCCTAGGCAGTTCGGGCCCATTGCTCTCCTGGCTCACCCCCGAACAAGGAGGGGACTACACATTCAAGGACCAGAATGGTGAACTTGGCAAGAACCTGAAGGGAGAGCTGCTGGTCAAGGGAGACTGCGTGATGAAGGGATACTGGCGCCACACGGACGCCAGCGCCAAGACGCTGGTCGATGGATGGCTGCACACCGGGGACATGGGCTATGTCGACGAGGACGGATTCCTCTTCCTCGATGGCCGCCAGGGCAACATGATCGTTCTGTACGGAGGCGAAAAACTCCACCCGGAACATGTGGAGGACGTGGTAAAGACTGCCGAAGCGGTCACTGAATGCATGGTGATCGGCGAGAAATGCAAGAATGTCTATGCCCTGGCCAACGTGGACGCCAAAGGCATGAAGAACATTCCCAGTGAAGAGCGCCAGGACACGATCCGCAAGCGGATCCTGGAGAAGACCCCCCATCTGGCATCCTATCAGAAGCCCAAGGATGTGCTGATTCTGCCCGAGTTCACGGTCGAGGATGGCACACTCACTGTCACCCTGAAGGTTCGCCGACACAAGGTCTGGGAGAAGTATGGCGAAGAGATTCGCGCCTTTC
Source organism: Lentisphaeria bacterium (assembly GCA_023145395.1). Lineage (GTDB taxonomy): Bacteria > Verrucomicrobiota > Lentisphaeria > Oligosphaerales > Lenti-02 > JAGLDW01. Next base: position 3,978 of record JAGLDW010000631.1, read on the forward strand.
TGATGGCCAATGGCGAGGAGGCGGCCACTCAGACCGAAGTGGGCATCGCCAGCTCCAAGATCATGGAGAGCCTGGGCAAAGCGTAGCGACAGGCCGACAGCGCGGAAGAACCTTGACGCTCGGTAATACTTCGGTAATACTTTTAGCGCTATGAAGACAGCGATATCCATTCCGGACCCAATATTCTCTCGTGCCGAGCACTACGCTCGCCGTCGGAAGATGTCTCGCAGCGGACACCGAAGAAAAACCGCCAGGAGAATCTGTCGGCTGGCTCTTCTTCTAGCGCTCGCGGTGGGGAGTCTGCGCGCGGAGGACAAGGCACATGCGCGCACGCGGTCCTCCGACTGGGCTCAGGCCGTCAAGGCTGCTGGCGTGCCGAATCTGCACTGCGTGAACGCCTCCCTCTACCGCAGCGCCCAACCGACTGCCGAGGGCATGCGCAACCTGGAAAAACTTGGCGTCAAGACCATCGTCAACCTGCGCTCCTTCCACTCCGACCGCAAGGAACTTCGCGGCACCGAGCTGGCCTATGAGCACATCTATATGAAAGCATGGCATCCGGAGGAGAAGGAGCTTGTTCGTTTCCTGCAGATCGTCACCGACCCCAAACGCACACCGGTTCTGGTCCACTGCATGCACGGCGCCGACCGCACGGGGACCCTGTGCGCAGTCTACCGCATGGTCGTCCAGGGCTGGAGCACCGAAAAGGCGCTCAAGGAAATGCGTGAAGGTGGCTTCAACTACCACGAAGTCTGGAAGAACCTGCCCGCATATGTTCGCAAACTCGACCTGACCGACCTGCGCAAGAAGGCCGGTCTCCCCCCTTTGCCGACCCCAAAATCCGGCAGCCGTCCGTGAGGAAAAAGTATTGACAGATCCGATTCATGCCGTATCGCCCCCGTCCATCTCCGTGCTGCTGCCGGTCTACGACGGCACGGCCACGCTGCAGCGCGCGATCCAGAGCATCCGAGAGCAGACGCTGGCGGACTGGGAGCTGATCGTCGTCAACGATGGCTCCACGGACGGCACAGCCAAAATGCTGGCCGACTGCGCGGCGGAGGACATCCGCATACGCGTTTTCACCCATACACGGAACCGGGGCATCGTTTCCGCCTTGCTCACTGGACTGGAACAGGCTCGTGCACCCTACATCGCCCGGATGGACGCGGACGATCTCTGCGCACCTGAGCGCCTGGAGCAGCAGCGCGACTTCCTGGATGCGCATCCTGACATCGGCTTGGTCGGTTGCCGCGTGCGCTTCGGCGGCGACCGCGCCACACACGCCGGCTATGCCGCCTACGTCGATTGGACCAACACGCTGCTGGAACCGGAAGAAATCGCGCTGAACCGCTTTGTGGAGAGCCCCTTCGCCCATCCCTCCGTCGCCTTCCGACGCGAGCTGCCTGAATGCTTTGGCTCGTACCGCGATGGAGATTTTCCGGAGGACTATGAGCTTTGGCTACGCTGGCTGGACGCAGGGGTTCGCATGGCCAAGCTACCCGA
>JAGLDW010000632.1 GCA_023145395.1 Lentisphaeria bacterium
AAGGCGCTCTATCTGGCACGCTGGCTTGAGCAAAACAACCCACACCACCCCGACATCATCCTCTGGGGAGGCGGGCGGGAGACGCGCAAGCGAGCCGAGCATCTATGCGAGCACGGAGTTCGCATCACAGCCTACATCGACGTGGATCCGCGACGCATCGGCCAGACCATCCATGGCCGACCCGTGCTCGCCGAGGAACAGATTCCCCCGCTCGGAGAATCCTTCATCGTCTCCTACGTCGGCAGCCGCGGCGCCCGCGACGACATCCGCGCTCGCCTTCTCGCCCGCGGACTGCGCGAAGGCATCCACTTCCTCATGGGCGCATGATTCGCATAGCCGCAAGAAACTGCGCGGTTCTCGTGGGTGGCTCGGGACCTCCGGGACCGAGGGTGATCGTTGCGAGCTGATTCGCGGTGCAGGACGTCCCGCACCACCATTGCGCAGTTCGCAGGGCGCGGGGCACGGCCGTTGTGGACACCGGCCCTCCAGGATTTGCGCAGTTCGCGGGGCATGCTCGCGGTCCGGGACGTCCCGCACCACCTTCTGGCAGCTCTCCTTTCGCGCGTTGAAATGACCCGGTAAAAGACTACATTTCCAGTTCCAGAATGCGGCTGCGAGGTGGCGTGGGGACAGGGCTTCCAGTGTGTCCTCTCTGCTGCTAGAACCGCAACTGTTTCACCTACAGGCGGAGGCATCGGAACCATGCGAGTACTTGTCACCGGAGGCGCGGGCTTCATCGGCAGTCACATCGTCGAACATTTTCAGGGCACGGCGGATGTCCGCGTGCTGGACAACCTGCGCTCGGGGCATCTCCACAATATCGAGCCGTTCGACTGCGAGTTCATCGAAGGCTCCATCATGGACCGGGACATTCTCGCGCGAGCGATGAAGGGGGTGGACTACGTCTTCCACCTGGCCGCCATGATCAGCGTGCCCGAATCCATGGAGAAGATCGTGGAGTGCGTGGAGCTGAACACCATCGGCACGGTGAATGTCCTGCGGGCGGCAGCCGATGCGGGTGCGAAGAAGCTCTGCCTCAGCACCTCGGCCGCGATCTACGGCGACAACCCAGTCGTCCCCAAGCGGGAAGCCATGCTCCCCGAACCCAAGAGCCCCTACGCAATCACAAAGCTCTCGGACGAGTACTACTGCGGCATCTTCGCCACCGAGGGCTGGCTGCCAACGGCGTGCCTCCGCTACTTCAACGTGTTCGGTCCGCGTCAGGATCCCAAGAGCCAGTACGCGGCTGCGATCCCCATCTTCGTGTCCAAGGCGCTGGCAAACGAACCCATCACCGTTTTCGGCGATGGCGAGCAGACGCGGGACTTCATCTACGTCAAGGACATCGTCGCCGCCAACGCCCATTTCGCCATGAGCGAGCACGCCGGAGTCTACAACGTCGCCTACGGGCAGCGGATCACCATCAACGAACTGGCTGAAAAGGTGATCCGCATCACGGGCTCGAAGAGCAAGATCGAGCATCTGCCCGAACGTCCGGGAGACGTCAAGCACTCCATGGCCGCCGTGGACCGCCTGGACGCCACCGGGTTCAAGGCCACCAGCGACTTCGACGCCGGACTCGCCGCCACCATCGAATTTTTCGCCAAGAAGTCGATATCCTGACCCTTTTGCGGAGTCCGCACGCATGAGCAGCACCACCAGTGTCCTTTTTGTCTGCACGGGCAACACCTGCCGCAGCCCCATGGCCGCAGCCTACTTCAAGCAGGCCTGCGCCGAGCGGGGTCTCAAGGACGTGGAAGTGTCCGCCGCCGGCGTATCGACGGACGACAAGACTCCACTGTCGGCGCAGACGCGCACCGTGCTGGGCGAGCAGGGCCTGGTCCCTCAGCGGATTGCCAGTTGCGGACTGCGCAAGTGGATGGTCAGCAACGCCGACATCATTGTGGTCATGAACGAAGGACACCGCCGGTCCATCGTTTCACACTATCCCTTCGCCGCCGTCAAGACCATGCTCCTCATGAGCCTGATCAACCAACCGGGGCCCGTGCCGGATCCCTACGGTGGCACGGTGGAGGAATATCGGAAATGCCTGGAACGTATGAAGCCCGCGCTGAACGCGCTGGCCAACCGGCTCGCATAGCACCAACTCACATTTTGGATTTGCGATTTATAATTTTAAATCTGAAATCTGAAATCTGAAATGTAAATACCAGCGTCACACAACCCCCAGCGGAGAACACAGACATGAGCATCACCATCGCCAACGTGGGCGCGAACTTCGAGCGCGAACCCATGGTCCGCCCCTTCGGCTTCAAGGGCGCCTATCTATCCGAGATCTGGCAGAGCATCGCGGGACTCGAATCGACATCCGGCATCCGTGCAGCAGGCATGAACTGCCAGAGCGCGCTCTGGTCCGACGCACCTGTCTTCCTCTCCCACACCGAGGCGGCGGGGAACAGTCTGATGTTCGCCATGACCGAGTTCGCGCTGCAACAGGCCAAGGGCATGAGCTTCGACACGCCCATCGACTTGCTGGACCGCCTCCTGCCCCTGACCTACGAGTACGGCCAGGCGATCACCGGCAAGGACGACCTGCGCCTCACGTTCGCCCTCAACGCATTGGTTGGCGTGGACGCCGCCGCCTGGGTGCTCTACGCCCGTGAAAATGGGTTCAGCGGCTTCGACGAGATGATCCCGGAGATCTACCAGTCCGCGCTCGGGCATCGCCACGACAAGATCGCCTGCATCCCCCTCATGGCCTACGCCATCCCCATGGAGGAGATCGTCTCCCATGCGGAGGAAGGCTACTTTTTCATGAAGGTCAAGATCGGCTCCGATCCGGACAAGGACGGCGACCGCGAGAAGATGCTGCAGTGGGACATGCAGCGGGTCGAGGCCATCCACAAGGCCATCGGCCACCTCGAGACTCCCTACACGGACAATGGAAAAATCCCGTACTACTTCGACGCCAACGGACGATACGACAGCAAGGAACGCCTGCAGAGGTTCCTCGACCACTGCCGGAAGATCGGCGCCATCGACCAGATCGCCGTTGTGGAAGAGCCCTTCCCCGAGGACTACAAGGTGGACGTGGGTGATCTGGGCGTGCGCATCGCCGCCGACGAAAGCGCTCATTCCGACGAGGATGTGAAGGAGCGGATCGAGCTGGGCTATGGTGCCATCGCCCTCAAACCCATCGCCAAAACCCTTAGCATGACCCTCAAGATCGCCGATGTCGCGCACAAGGCCGGCGTGCCCATGTTCTGCGCCGACCTCACCGTCGGCCCCATCCAGGTCGATTGGAACAAGAGCTTCGCCGCCCGCATCGCCGCCTTGCCAGGCGTGAAAGTCGGCGTTGTGGAGACCAACGGACACCAGAACTACAGCAACTGGAAGACGATGCAGTCCTACCATCCCTGTGCGGGCAGCGCCTGGATGAATGTGAACGACGGTTGCTTCGCCCTCGACGACGATTTCTACGCGAAGAGTGGCGGCATGCTCATGGACTCCCCCCACTATTTGGATCTCGTGTTTCGGTAAGGGTCCGCGAATTCGCCATGCACCACCCGGATCCTAAAAAACACCGGCGGCTATTCCGCATCGGGTTGTTCCTGTTCATAGTCAACTTTCCCGTTGGCTACGGAGGCATCGCCATCTGCGGCACACTTGCGGTGGTCTTGCGGCAGCGGGAGTGGCTCTGGGTGGGCGCTGGCGCCTATGCGTTCTCCTGGATTCTTCTCGGCGTGGGGTTCTACCTCTCCGGGCAGACGGGATGGCTCTACGCAAAGAACTTCTGGAAACGCCGCAAGCGTCTGGAGAAGCTCCGCGAAATCCGCGCCAAACGCGTGGCCAAGCGCAGAGAGCGCAAGCGCAGGAAAGCCGATAGAAAGACGGACGACACAAGAGTTTCTCCCGGATCTCGATCCAAGAAATGAGGAGCGAGTGCCGGGGTGTCTATGGCAATGCATATCGAACATTTTGCCATCGACATGGTCGAAAGGGTCATGCTTTGGCAATGGGTGAAGGCGGACACGTGGCGAAATAGGGGACTGAAGTCCATGAAGTGCATTCCGAGAATCCTGCCGTTTCTGATCGTGCTGGCTGGGCAGATGGCCTTGGCTTGCTCCACGCCTGTGTATCGCTATGCACTGGAGCGGTGGCCCCCCGACTTCTACCCGCTGGAGGTCCTGCACGCCGAGCCGCTGGCACCCGCAGTCAAGCAGGCGCTGGACAAGGTGGAGTCCGCAACCGAGACAAACCAGCCCAATGCCGCCGTCACCATTCGCAAGGATGGAACGCTGAGTGGGGGAAAGGCGCGCCTGCGGGTGCGATTCCCAAACCAGAAGCCGGGAACCCCGCCGATGTGGGACAAGCCGCTGACCGTGGAGGCTCTGAATGCCGTCCTGACTTCTCCCGTGCGCGAGAAAACGGGCCGCATGCTCATCGACGGAGTCACTGCGGTCTGGCTGTTCATCCCCTGTGGGGACAAGGCCAAGGACGCCTTGGCCCGCGCCACGCTGGAGAGAGAACTCAAGGATTTGGCCGCCAAACTCAAGTTGCCGGAAGATCCCGAAGCGGCGGAGGGAGAGGATGGCGAGCCCGCAGAAATGCTGGCGCTTTCATTTCCCATTCTCACAGTGGATAGAACCGACCCTAAGGAGGCTTTCCTGCTTCATATGCTGCTCCACATGGAGCCTGACCTGACCGAACTGGTGGAGCCGATGACCTTCCCCGTATTCGGGCAGGGGCGGGCGCTCTACGCAATCGTCGGCAGGGGCATCAATCCGGACATCATCACAGAAGCATGCCTTTTCATGACTGGCGCATGCTCCTGCCAGGTAAAGGCGCAGAACCCCGGCGTGGATCTGATGATGACCGCCGATTGGGCATCCGCCACCGGATTCGACTACGAGGAGGAGGAACTGCCCCCCTTGTCGGGGATATCTGTGGGCGCACCGAAGACGGATGAGAAGGACGCCACGCCGGAATCTGTCGCCAAGCCGGTAGAAGAAGAACCGCTTCCTGAGCCCAGCGTGGATGGGCCTCCTCCATCCGCTCCGACGCCCCCCTCCAGACTACGTATGCCCCTCGTCGTGATCGGCGTCATCGCGGTGCTGGTCGTGCTGGGCTCCGCTGCCATGCTTCTCCGCCGACGCGACGACTGATCCGCTACTTGCGGAAGATGCGAAGTTCTCTTTGGACAAGCTATAGTTCCGTACTGTGCAAGCCAGGATGGAACGAGTGGTGTGTGGCGCCGGCGTGAGGCAGGGAGGGATCGCCACCGAACGAGGTTGTCCAAGAAGCGGATTCCTGCATGTTTATCACGATTTCATGCCCGCATTGCGAGAAGCCGCTGGAAGTGGACGTGGCTGATGTCGGCGCCACCGCCCCCTGCCCCGGATGCGGCGGAAACATCCTGATCCCGAATGGAGGGGTGGGACCCGGCACCACGCTCGGCAATTTCTTCATCAGCAGCATTCTCGGCCAAGGCGGCATGGGATGTGTCTATCTGGCGACCCAGCTTTCCATGGACCGTCACGTCGCGTTGAAAGTCCTGTCCGAGAAGATGACGCAAGACAAGGTGGCGGTGGAGCGCTTCATCCACGAAGTGCGTGTGGCGGCCCGTCTTGAGCATCCGAACGTGGTCACAGCCTTCGAAGCGGGCGAGGATTCTGGCTACTACTACTTGGCCATGTCCTATGTACAGGGAAAGAATCTGCAGGAAATTTTGTGGGACAAGGCCTGTCTTCCCGAGGTGCAGGCACTGTACTATGCGGGGCAGGTCGCCGAGGCGTTGCGCTACGCTTGGGACGAGTACCGCGTTCTGCATCGCGACATCAAGCCCGCCAATATCATGGTGGACCGCCGGGGCAATGCCAAGCTTATGGACCTGGGCATCTCGAAGAGCCTCTCCGACGCGAGCACTAGCCTGACGCTGGAGGGAACACTCCTCGGGACTCCCCGCTACATGAGCCCAGAGCAATGCGAGGGCAGACTGGAAATGGATTTTCGGGCGGACATCTATTCGCTCGGAGCCACGCTGTTCCACCTGGTGGTCGGACGCCAGCCTTTCCTGGGCGAAACCACGGTCCAGCTTGTGACTCAACATCTCCACTCCCCCGTTCCCTCGGTGCACGAGGTGAACCCCAGTCTCAGCACCGGTCTGGCACGACTCATCCGCAAAATGATGGCCAAGAAAGTAGAGGACCGCCACACCTCCTGGGATGCGCTTGTCACGGCACTGGACCAAGCGCGCGAACGGGCCGAGACGGCGGCACAGCATGCCAAAGACGATAAGAGCGGGAAAAGTAGCCCCGCACAGCGACTGACTCTTCGCAGTCTTGGCCAGCCTGAGACAAAGGCGCCGAGGGGGAAAGAAAGCCTCATGGAGCAGGCCTCGACCACCCCCAGGGAGCCAGCGTCTGAAACAGCCGGGTCCGATACGGCTGAGACGGGAGGGCAAGAGGGGGACACGGACCCAGCGACGACTCCTGGCACCCCACCTCCGAGGATTGATCTCCGGCGCAATCGAATTCGCTGGCTCATTCGCCGCACTCTCAAGATGAGTGCCCTCGCAGCCGTGCTGGTCTGCGCACTTTGGGTGTTGGCAAAACACCTCCCTTTGGACCGCCCTGACATCATCGGGGAGCAGCCCCTCGTCCCCGAGCCTGTGCCGCGGCCTGCCATGGACCAACCCACACCATCTCCTAAGATCGCGCCTGTCGGTTCAGGGGAGCGCGAGGAGGTGGTGGGCGTGGCGAAGGTTCCGCTGGAGGTGAAGAGGGTCCGTCTGATGCGGGATCTGCATGCCGCCGTCGCCGAAAAGCTCATGGCGGGTGACACGAATGCCGCAATATTGCTGATCGACGAGGCCAGAGAGAGGCAGGAACTGGCCAAAGACCGAGAAGCGCTTTTGGAGGAAACCAACATCATCCGACAATTGGGTCAAGCCCTGACTCCGGCACTCGCCACATTCGCGAAGGACGTGGGCAAGACAGTGACCGTTTCGTTCACCGACCGCAAACGCACCATTTTTGTTCAGCGGATCGATGCGGATCAGGTTGTGGCGGAGGAATCTGGCGACGGTGGCGGCCCGATCGAGTTCGGCCTCTCGACACTGACAGCCGCTGAACTGGCTCGGCGCCTGCGGGAGGAGATGGCACGCCCGACAGTCGCACTGGCCGTGGGCTTGCGTCTCGCGGCGGAAGGACGCAAGGAGGCGGCAAGCACAGCATTCGACAGGCTGCCGCACCCTCTTTGCACTGCGCTCAGACAGCGCCTGGCACAGACAACACCCACCACTCCTGAGCCAGAGGAGTAGGCGGAGTGTCCGACCAGCCCAGCAAGAATCTCACCAGCACCTTTGCCGCCAGACGGGCCGCCCATCTCATGCTTGGGCGGAGAGGAGAGAAGCTTGCCGCCCGGGTGCTGCGCGAACTCGGCCTGGATATCCTCGCGCGCAACTACCGCACGACCCGGGGCGAGATCGACATCGTCGCTCGCGAAGGAACCACTCTTTGCTTTGTCGAAGTGAAAACGCGACACCGTAGCCTGCGCAGTCGGCCTGCCGACGCTGTTGGCACTGCCAAGCGACAGCGGATCATCCGCGCAGCCAAGCAGTATTTGCGGGAAATCGGGAGGCCCCGCATCGTGTACCGCTATGACATTGTCGAAGTCATCGTCCGAGGACGCCGGGTGGAGGATATGCGCTACTGGCGCTCCGCCTTCTCCGAGGAGAAAGGACGAGGTGGCCTCACCTTCCCCGGAGGTCCCCATCTCGAGGGCTGGGATCTGCTGGAGTGACGCGCCGCGCCCACCCCGCGAAACTCCGCAAGTGGAATCTACTCGTCGTCGAGGATCAGTTCCTGCTGTTTGTTGATCGATTCCTGATGGATCAATTTGAGCAGGCCATCGGTGAATGCCTCGCCCAGTCCATGCTCGCGTGCATGCTCCTGCATGCGATTGCGCACCACGTCCCAGCGACCGGCCTGGTAGACGGTGACATTGTTCTGCTTCTTGATGCGACCAATCTCCAAGGCTGCTTCCATGCGGCGGGCGAGTAGATCGAGCAGATCCTGGTCGAACTGGTCGATGTCGTCGCGCAGGGCATCGAGTTTTCCCCGATAGACCTGGTCGTCGCTCGTGACACTCTTGGCAACGATGTGACTGAGAATCTCCGTCAGCCGTGCGGGCGTGACCTGCTGTGCAGCATCGCTCAGTGCGGTTTCCGGGCTGACATGCGTCTCGACCATTAGCCCGTGGTAGTCAAGATTCATGGCTCTATGACAGACATCCTGGACCAAGTCCCTTTTCCCGGAAATATGGCTGGGATCGCAGAACATGGGCACGTTTCCAGCGCGCTGCCGCAGTTCGATGGGAAGCTGCCACAGGGGTTCGTTCCGGTAGATGGTTTTGCGGACTCCGCTGAAACCCCGGTGGATGGCGCCAAGTTTCTTCAGACCAGAGGCGTTCAGACGTTCCAGCGCGCCAAGCCAGAGATCCACATCCGGATTCACAGGATTCTTGACCAGGACCGGGATGTCCACCCCCTTCAGAGCATCGGCGATCTCCTGCACGGCGAATGGATTGGCAGTGGTCCGAGCGCCAACCCAGAGCAGGTCCACCTCCGCCTCGAGCGCCTCGGCGACATGCCCGGCGTTCGCCACTTCGGTCGCCGTCTGGAACCCCGTCTCCTGCTTGACGGTCTTGAGCCAGGCAAGACCGACCGATCCGACTCCCTCGAAGCTGCCGGGACGAGTCCGCGGCTTCCAGATGCCAGCGCGGAACATGGAGACGTGGGTTCCCATCAAACCGCGGGCCGTGGCCAGCATCTGCTCCTCGCTTTCGGCGCTGCAGGGGCCGGCGATGACGATGGGGCGCTCGGGGGCGGACAGCCCCCACTCGGAAAGCGGTATTATGTTCAAATCGTGTTTCATCAACAGGGCTCCTTTACCAGGTCTGCCGGGTGGGCAATGTGACCCCCCCTCAAGACAGGACGCGGCGGATTCGGTTCGCATCCGACATTAGTTTGCTAAGTTTCTGCTCATCCTTCTCGGCGATGGCATCGCGGAATTGCTGCACTTTCTCGATGTAGTCGTCCAAGACATTGAGGATATTCTCGCTGTTCTGGGTGAAGATGGGCGTCCACATGGCGGAGGCGCTTTTCGCTAGGCGGGCGGTCGAGCTGAATCCACCACTCGCCAAGTCGAAGATCGTCGCTTCGTCCTTCTCCTTCTCAAGCACGGTGAGAGCGAGGGCGAAGCTGCTCACATGGGAGATATGGGACACATAGGCGACGTGCAGATCGTGCGTGGCGGCATTCAACTGGACCACACGCATATTGAGCGCGTCGTACATGCGGGTGACCAGATCCACGGCCTCTGGCGCGCTGTCGTCGGCATCGCAGATGATGGCGGCCTTGCCGTCGAAGAGGTTCGACAGAGCCGCCCAGGGCCCGGAATGCTCGGTTCCGGCCATGGGGTGGGAGCCCACGAAACGGGACCGCCGGGGATGGTCAGCCACCGCCTTCATCACCTGGGTCTTGGTGGATCCCACATCCGTCACGACCTGATTCTCCACCAAGTCCAGGATTTGCGGTATGAGCGTGGCGGATGCACTCACCGGCGTGGCGGAGATAATCAGATCCGCCTGCTTCACCGCATCCGGCAATTCGCAGATTTCATCGACAATGCCAAGACGCTTTGCGGCGTCGGCGTGCAGTGGATCCCGGTCCACTCCAAGCACCCGTGTGACAAAACCACGCTTTCTCAGATCCGTGGCCATGGACCCGCCGATCAGGCCAAGACCGACCACTGCCAGGACCAGACCCTCGGGGGTGGCATCCCGCTCGGGGCGGAACGTGGAGTGTTGCTTTTCAGAAGATGTGTTCATGATGTATCTCGCTTCTCCGAAAGGATGGAACAACAGCGCTGACACTGTCAGTCCGTCAATCCGCACTTTCATGGTGAACGGCTTCAAACGACTTTTCGCCCTTACGGTACTCGCCCAGGACCTCGAAGATCTTCGTCAGGGGTTTGAGCGCCGAAAGAGCCTGTCTATATCGAAGGAGGTCGCCGTAGGTCACATCGACATAGAAGAGGTACTGCCACTCGCGCCCGATGATGGGGAGGGACTGGATCTTGGTCAGATCAATCCCGTAGAACGAGAGAATGGAGAGAGCGCCTGAGAGGCTGCCGGACTCGTGGGGCAGGGAGAAGCAGAGCGAGGCTTTGTTGCTGGAATCCTGCGTCTCGACCATCTCCTCCCGCACAACAGCCAGAAAACGCGTGTAGTTGCGCTTGTTGGTCTCGATGCCTCGCGCGAGAATTTCGAGGCCGTAGAGTTCGGCTGCAAGCTCGCTGCCGACAGCGCCGCATCCGGCAGTTTTCTGGGTGGCAATTCTCCGGGCGCTGGACGCAGTGTCTCCAGACTCCACCAGGACGGCATCGGGCAGATTGCGCATGAAATAGGGACGCGTCTGCGCGATGGCCATCGGGTGCGAACGGACCTCGTGGATCTCCGCAAGAGACTGGCCCGGCAACGCCAGGAGATTCTGCGAGATCCGCAAATAGGTCTCGCCGATGATTTTTGCGCGGTTGTCGCGCAGGAGCGAGTAGTTGGGCAGAATGCTTCCGGCCACGCTGTTCTCGATGGCCACCACTCCGTACTCCGCCTCGCCACCGTTCACAGCGCCAAATACATCGATAAACGTGTCGCAGCCGACAAAGTCGAGTTCTTCCTCGAAAAAACGGCGCGCGGCAATGTCATGAAAGGATCCTTCAATCCCCTGAATGGCGACTCTCTTGCGTCGTGTTGTCATCTGCATCCGCCTTTCGTTCCAGTCTATCCGGCTTTCCCGCTCACCCATTCCTCACCAGAACGCGCATAAAAAAAGCCCCGCAGATTTTCTGCGGGGCCTTGGTTCTCAGTTGAAACTGGGTAACAGCAGCGCCCGCTTACCGGTAAAACCGGTAAAAGTAAAAGGCGAAGCTGTAGGTGTTCAAGTTCATGGAAGCCTGTTTTGTTTCGCTACACAACAACAAGCAGTATAGCACCGTGCCCCTTGCGAATCAAGAACTTCCGGAGAAGTGCTGGTAACGCCTCAGTTACGTGGGGTATCACCGAGGATGGCTGACACCAGTGTCATTCCCGAAGCACTTGGAGGGCGGTTGCCCTCAACCGCCGTGTCCCCACGTAACTGAGGCGTTACGAAGTGCTGCTGCCCTGCCCCGGTCCGCATCTCCGTCGTCCCTCCGCTTGACCTGCCCACCCCCACAGTGGAGTGAGGGATTGTGCCTCTACCGAGCCGTGAACCGTGTTTCCATCAAGCACCAGGACTTGAGGTCAGTCCTTGATTTGGGATTTAAGGAACCATTCAAGTCGCAAATCAAGGACCCGCTATGCCCCGCCTGCCGCTCCCAGTAGCGTCG
>JAGLDW010000633.1 GCA_023145395.1 Lentisphaeria bacterium
CAGCTGACGCTGGCGGCACACCATGTTGTTCACCGGCACAGATGAATGTGAGCAATTGGCCGTCTGCATCAATACAGATCCGCGATGTGTTCGTCGTGAGCGTGAATGTGTCTGTTTTCATATCGACCCCGTGTGGTCATATGATAGCATTGAGGAGATGCCAAAGATACCGGATCGCTCCGCTAAGGCCGGGGGAACTTGTCCCCCCGGACCCCCCGATATGTTTTTTTGCGCGGTACCCCGCGCAAAAAAGGCAAATGGGTGTCCAGAGGGTCAACGACCCTTTGGCCTTAGCGGAGCGATCCGATACCTCTTGCTTCTCACTATCTCAGGTACATGCCGCCATTGACGTCGATGGTGCTGCCGGTGATGTAGCGGCCGCCTTCGCCGCAGACGTAGGCGACGGCCAGGCCGATGTCGCGGGTGTTGCCCAGCCCGAGGGGGACGCTTGCGGACAGCTTCTGAATCTCGGCCTCGCCGTGGGTCTGGGTCAGCAGTTCCGTCTCGATGATGCCCGGGGCGATGGCGTTGACCGTGATGCCCAGCGGGGCGCCAGTGCGGGCCAGGGTCTTGACCATGCCGTACATGCCGCCCTTGGTCGCGGCGTAGTGCACGTGTCCGTAGAGCGCGCCGCGCTGTCCGACGATGGAACTGATGAACACGATTCGCCCGCCGCCTTGGTCGCGCATGATTTCCATCGCATGCTTGCTGCACAGAAATGAGCTTGTCAGGTTTGTGCGAACAATAAACTCCCAGTCCTCCAGCTCGGCCTCGAAGATGTCCTGGGATCGCGTCGTGCCCGCGTTGTTGACTAGAATGTCGAGCTTCCCGAATTCTTCCATAGCCGCAGCGAACAGCCCAGCAACCCCATCCTTCGTGCTCACATCCGCCTGGACGGGCAGGGCGCGACGTCCCATCGCGCGCACAGCGTCGCAGACCTCGTTGGCCTCCTTCTCCGCCGACCGGTAGTTCACGACAATGTCCGCGCCCTGTTCCGCCAGCGCTAGGGCGATCCCACGGCCGAGGCCGCGCGACGAGCCCGTCACCAGCGCCGTCTTGTCTGTCAGATTTTTCATACTTGAAAACCTTTCTCGCTACTATTGCTCGCTTCCGGTCAATCCGCGTACCGGATTTGGAGGGTAAGTTGGCCTGTCTTGCCGCTCAGATCAATGGTCTCGCCACGCTTGTCGAAGTGGTCATGATCCTGGCCATTGACTTGGACGCTCTCAATTCTCCGGGCGCCGGGAGTGCGTAGGCGCAACACCAGCTTCTCCGGGGGATTTCTTTGCGGAGTGCGCAGATCGACTTCGATCAGATTCTGGTCCAGTTTTGAGAGGATGCGGAAAGATACCTCCCCGAACAGAGTGGGTGCTGCCGTCACGCGGATTTTCTTGCCGTTCTCCAGCCAGGCTCTGGGCGTGAAGTGGGCCAGGCGCAGGTTGGCGGGTTTGCCCTGCGCGTCAACCTGATTGAACACGAGCATGTCGTGCAGCGTTTTGAGGAAGAGAGCGTTGTTTGTGTTGCTCGGGGGCAGGTAGAGGGTGCGAAAGAACTCGTCGGGCACGGTGCCGTAGGCATCGCCTTCGCCGGAGATGAAGGTGCCTCTGGTCATCCCATGCGCGAGTTTTCCGTAGAGGCTCAGGACAATCTGGTCGGCTTCATCCTGTTCCGCCAACGCATCGATCACGCCGAGCCCGTACACATTGTCGGCGCCAGTGGTCTTGTAGCCGGGAAGCCCCCCTTCGCGATAGGCACCCACTTTCACCGGGTAGTAGTTGAACCGAGTCAGCCCGAGAAAACGTCCCCCGTGTCTATTCAGATAGAGGAGGGCCTTCCGCATCTCTTCCCCGGTCGGGTCGAGGATGCCGGAGCGCAGCGAGGTGCTGATGCTCAGGTTCCAGTAGCTTCCCAACCTGCTGTCGGTGATGACATCGTAGGGCTTCGAGAGGTTGTCCACTATGACTTTCGGGAAGAAGAGCGAGCCGTCCGGAAACTCGAACTTGGCGGCGTCGAAGGCACTGCGGAAGGCGCGTTTCAGGTCTTGCGCCGCAGCCGCGAACCGATGACTTTCGTCATCATACCCGAGTTGGGAGTAGACGGCGGCCATGTCACGCAACGCCCGCCAGCCGTTGGTCTGGTGGTTCGAGTAATATCGGCTCGTGTGTATATCCCCGGCGCGGGTGCGTCCCAGCAGGCCATGCGGATCGTCCGCCATCTTGGCGACCATGGCGTCCAGCCACGATGTGATCCTTGCCCGGTTGGTGTCGACCATGGACCGGTCGCGGGTAAGCAATGCGTAGTGGGCGATGTAGAAGAGCTTCTGCCCGTACTCCATCATCCGTTCGTTCTCTCCCCGGAAGACCCGTGGAATCAGGACCTGCATGTTGTCGCGGTAGTGGGTCTGGAAACCGTATTCCCCGAGCACTTTCAAGGCTGACCCGCTCTCGTGTGGATACCAGCCTTCGTACGCGTTGCCGATGCTGTAGCGCCAGGTCATGAAGAGGTTTTGGATGAGCAGATTCCGCATGGCGTCCATGACCAGTTTCTCCGGCACCTCGATGCCGGCGCCTCGGCCCAGGCGTTTGTTCCAGTCGTCGCAGAGCTTTCGCCTAGCGGTCTCGAACCGTTCCTCGTCGGGTGCGAAGTCCACGCATTTCGCAGGTTGGTTGAGGCGGACGATGTGGATGACTGGCGGCGGATCGGCTTCCAGGTCAAGTGGATAGGCTAGGAAAGGAGCCGTGTACTGAGCACCGGGTGTGAAGACCAGGTAGGTCTTGCCATCCTTGACCAGACGGTTGCCATCGGGACGCAATCCTGCCTCGTCGACCTTGATCCGCAAGAGCGTTTCCTTGACAGGGGCGCCCGCGCGCGTCGGCACTAACTTGATGAAGCTGACCAGGCTCGTGGTCTCGGGGATATGGGCGGCAAAGGACTCCTGCCGGTGGATCACGCCTTGGGCGTCGCGGTATTCGGAAAGGAGCACGGGCTGGTAGCCGTCGAACAGGTGGGGCTCGCGCAGTTTTCTCAGGTCTTGCCCAAAGCGTTCCTTGCCATCCTCACCCACGAAAAACACGGTGCGCCTTCCGGTTTTGTGGTGGCGTGAGATGATCTCGCTGCCGTCCCCAACGTGAAGAGCGCAGTCACCACCACCAGTGATGCCGGGAGGGGCGCCAAACACCACGTAGTGAACTCCGGAGGTGGTGACGTAATCCCCGATCAGGGTCATTGGGCGCAGCAGGTCTTTGATGTTCTCGTAGGTGACGCCATCCGGCCGAGCCATCAGTTCTTCGCCCCACACATCTCGTTTGGCCAGCAACGCTTGGTTCAGGCGTTTCTCGTAGGCAATGTCCTCGGGGGTTCGTTCTCGCACGCTTGCATCCGGGACCGAAACGCCTCGGGCACGCGCCTGAAAGAACAGCTCGAACGCCATGTCGAAATCGCTTTCGCCCGCCTCGGTGAATCCTGTCAATTCAGGATTCGGGGTCTGCCGCTGAACGGCGCCGGTTTTTGTGCCTGGTGCTCCGGCAAGCACTTTCAAGCAATACAATGCTCCCTTTTCCAGCATGACAGGCGGCTGAAATCCAAAGATCCGTTTGCCGATGGGCCCTGTAGTCAGCGAGGTTGTGCCGACGATTTTTCCTTCTGGCGAGCCGAGGCGAACTTGGATCAGAACTTCATCATCGTTTGGTTCCGAAAGCCAGAGAGCGCCTTCGGCAAGACCTGTCTCGAGTGCTGGAAAGGTCTCCGCCGCAAAGTGGTCGTCGCAGACTTTCGCGAAGGTCTTCCCGGTGCCGGGATAGTGCAACAACAGCTCGGGGTTTGCTGCCCGGAAGCACTCCCGGATCTCCACTGCGGTCAATGCCCGGTTCCACACCGCTGCCTCGTCGATGCTTCCTTTGAAGCTGTAGGCCGAAGTCTTCGGGAGATTGCCGTACGATCCCAGCACGAGGGGCGTGTCGAAGCTCGCCAGTGTGCCGGGTGCCTTCTCGGTCTGCAGAAGCTGTCCGTTCAGATAGAGCCTGAGATCCTGACCGTCGAATGTCCCCGCCAGATGATGCCAGCCGTTGTAAAGATCACACGGCACGTTGGCCTGCCCGCAACTGCGGAACTCCCCATTGATTGTTGCGTAGAGAGAGACTGTCCGCGGGTGCTCTGCGCTGTCCATGAGAGCCAGCCCGTACTGGTAATACGGCGAGCGGTGGGAGGTGAATGACTTGAGAAGGAGAAACTTCTGGGTTGCCAGGCTTCCCTTCGCGACCCGGAACCAAGCCATGACGGTGAGGCGAGGGGGATTCAGGGCAGGGGTGTTTGGGCACTCGATGAAGGCGTCCGCCGCCCTGAGTTCAAGGCAGTCACCCACCTTCCCGCCAGCAGACAGTTTTGCCCCACCCCGAGCCGCTGCATGGTGCCCGTGCCCGGAGGAGTCCGCGAACCGCCGGGTGTCCTGGGACCAGGATCCCTGGTCAAAACTCCAGTGCGCTTCGAGACCCTCACGGGGCAACTTCACATCGTCCGGCATCGCTCTGCTCGCCAGCATCATCGTCAGCGCTGCACAACTGGATTTCATCATGGACACTGTTCACCCCAAATGCGTGTTGGCTAGAACCCAATGGAATCACGAAGTCCACCCTACAGCCTGTTCCCGTCTGCGGCTAGAGCAATGCCCTGCGAACTTCGCATAGCAGAGGCAGATACAACCCCAGATGACGGACGGAAGGGAAACTCACACCCGTTCTCCCGCTGGGCGGGATCGCTCAAGACGCAAAGACGCAAAGGTAGGGAGGAGGAAGGACAAGAACCACGAATAGACACAGATGGACACGAATAGGGGCTTCCGCGTGTGTACCGACATGGAAGTCGTTCAGAGGCCTGGTCACTCAGGATCCGCCCGCTCGTTTGAGCTCCTCGCCATCCAGAATTTACGCGTTTGAGGCGAACGCCGCACGACTTGAACGTGTGCTCCGAGTAGGTGCGCTGGGCCCCAGTGCATCCTGTCTTCTGGGTACGCTGGTACACCGGGGCCCGGCGCACCTACTTGCT
Organism: Lentisphaeria bacterium; assembly: GCA_023145395.1. Taxonomy (GTDB): domain Bacteria; phylum Verrucomicrobiota; class Lentisphaeria; order Oligosphaerales; family Lenti-02; genus JAGLDW01. The sequence continues at coordinate 5,041 of JAGLDW010000633.1, forward strand.
TTGTGCCATCCGCAGTGCGCACAGTCAAGTTGTGCGTGCGCGGGCCGTACCCCCTCCCAGGGACAGTGGTTCGCCTTTGGGCGGTGTGTTGTCTGTCGCGCCAGCGAGGCCCACCGTTTCCGGGCACGGAGAGCTAGGCGCTTCGCATGGCGCGTGCCCGGAAGCTTTCACAGGGCAATGAGGGGTCCGGGGAGTGCACGCACGCCCCGGCGGGGTTAGGGGCAGCGCCCCTTCTTCATTTCCATTCTCGGGTTTAATCTGGCTACCAGCGCATATCGGCGTAGGGGTCGTCACGCGGGGTGCGTTGGTCCGTGTAGAAGCGTGCTTCCGTGACATTGGCGGTCGCCGCGCCCAGGCATGTCAGCCAACTCGGGCCGATCTGCGCCCCCAGGTTGGCGAGCACGATGCTGTACAGGCGCTCCGTGTTCACGCGAGTATGCACAAGGTCGGGTCGTTGCGCTGGATCGAAGTCTTCGGGCAATGCGGAGATCCAGACAATCTCGCCTGCGCCAACCGGAATGGTTGCGAGCACACCGGTCTCGACGCGCCAGCCGTTGGGCGGAACACTGCTGACTGTCGGAATCGTCAGCTTGCGGCGCCAATGGACACCGGCGGGAGAGACGCCGCGGAAGGATGCCGGGAGTTTTTCCGACAGCGGGTTGAGCCAACGCTCATTGGTCTCGACGCTAAAGATGTCGCCGACACTGCTGGCCAGTATTTCAGCTTCATCCTGGGCCAAGCCAGCAGCTAGGATCCTGCCGCCAGTCGCGAGAAAGGGGCGGATGGCTGTCGCGTTGCGGCTCAGCCAGGCCGCACAGCCGCGCGGCAGCACGATGATCTTGCCTGCGCCTTCCGGGGGAGGCGAACTTTGATCGAGAGCCATGCCCGACAGGGGTGCATTTGCGGACTCCGCAACCATCTGGACTGTCCGCAGCGTCGGGTTTTCCCAGGCATTGAGATCCTCGATCAAATTGCGCAGAAGGTTGTCGGCAGCTGGGTCGAGTCCGATCCGGTCCGTGACGTCGAGCAGACAGAAGACCATGCGTCCTTTCCCCTCCGCGACTTCCCACAGGGGGGTGTAGCGCAGGTCGAAGCCAGTGTCCAAGAGGGGACGGAACGAACTCAGATGCGGCTTTTCGGCGATCACGGATGCAACCACGCCGAGTTGTGAACAGCGCCAGACTCTCTTCCAGCGCTGGACCTCGTCCAGGCTCTGTGGAGGACCGTCGAGCGGACCGAGGGTCGTGGCACCACGCCAGTCGGTCAGATCGTCGTTGCCCAGGCCGGACAGAATGGGATGGACTGCATCGCGAATCCACGCCCTGCGGACACCTGGGGTGAAACAACGCAAGGCGAATGTCTTTTCGAGCACTTCCGCAGTCTGCTCGAAGACCAATACTTGTAGCCCCGCCGCGCATCGTTGTGGAAGGATGCTCGCGAACTTGGCTTCCGCAACGTCTCCAAGCCCATTGCAGCCAATGACAAGCACGCGTGCGGTGCTGGGGAGATCGTCCTTGGCATCCACACTCTTCACGCGCAGTCCTGCTTTGCGGAATGCGTCTGTTGTCTTGCCCGTCGGATCGAACACGGCCCAGTCTGACAGCGTTTTTCCCTCTGGGGACCTTTCATGGGGATGGATTTGCAGAGCGAACGGTTTCACCGGCACCGCCTGCCCATTTGCCACGACATCGACGGTGATCCGAACATCGGTGCGCGTTTGGACCTGCGACGCCTGGAAGCGGAACGGAACCCGTGCGGACTCCGCGGGATTGACCGTTGTGGACTCCGCACCTTGTGCGAGGATCTTCCCGTCCGCTTCCGCCTGCCATCGCACGGCAAAGCTTGTCTTCTGGCGCAAGTCGTTGAGCAGCACCACACTTTTGGCAATTGTTTCGCCAGCGTAGAACGCATGGTCCTGCGCGAACCACTCGTCCCCAGGCCCGGCGATGTAGGCATACATGGCTTTGATCAGCTCGGGCATCACCTTGGCGCGCAATGTGGGCTCGATGTGCTCCTTCTCCTCCGGGCGTCCCAAGTCGAAGAGGCAGCGAATCTCGCCTCCACCACCCGCAGCGTACTGCCAGACATCGGCGGAGAAACCGGGTCGCTGCAGATTTTCCCAGTCCGTCTCCAGGGGAAGGTCGGGGATCCCTTTGCGAAGCACGCTTTCCTCCTGGCGCTTGATCAGTCGTCGCCAGGTGTTCTCCCAGGCGTTGACGCCCCCCGAGATACCCCAGGTGCGCCAGGCCGGCAGCATGGCCTCATAGTAGCGCGACGAACACTCGTCGAGGATTGGCGGATAGGCGTGGCAGAAATACCCGTAGGAGGACCGCCATCTCCGCCCCTTGCCATCCCAGGCGGCATCGTAGTAGCCGACGTAGTCGTGCTCTTCCAGCAGATAGCTGCGCTCGCCGAGAAGGATCGCCCCATACTCGGTCATGACTGGTTCGTTGGTCCACCAGTTCCTCGGGTCGCGCATCTGGAAGTCGCCCGGGTAGGGTGTGGCCTGTTCGGCCATGTACATGGGCTTGTCTCCATTCTCGGCCCAGACGCGCAGCCACTCGCGCAGATCCTGCAGTTCCGGCCAGCCCAGATAGTTGTTCAGGTTGTAGATCTCTCCGGTCTTGCCGCAGGCGTGGTTGTAGGTGGACCGTGTGGGATCGAGGGACCGCACGAACGCATTCGACTTCAGCATCGCCGTCTCTTTGATGGCGGATGCGGAGCCCGGCTCGAACTCCATCTTCCCGTCGAGCACCAACGGGTTCTGGTCCTGTTTGTAGCAGTTCAGGTTCATGTTCATGCGCCAGAGAACCAAAGAGGGATGGTTCCAGTCCTTGCGCACACGCTTCCGCGCGACTTCGGCCCAGGGCTTCCAGATTTCGGGCTTGTCGATCTCTTTGCAGATCGAACGGTTCACCCCGAGGGGGCTCACTGCGGCCAGCATCCCCAGTTCATCGCAGACCTCCAGCAGATGGCTCGCGATCTCGGGCTTGCCCGGTCGATCCGCCTCCCCGAGATAGACGAAGTTGTAGCCTGCCTTCCTGGCGCCTTTCACCCAGTGGCGCATGGCATCTTGCGTGGTCCATCCGGCCTTGGTTCCACAGTAGGATGATGGGACGAGATTCAGCTTGACCTCGTTCAAGTAGAAAAACTTGCCCCGGATCTCGAACTCGCGGAAGCCGAAACGCTCAGGCAGCGATTCATCGACGGCTCGTCCATTTTGCATGAGAGTCATGTGCAGCGTGTAGAGATGTGGCTTGCCGATATCCCAGAGCTTGGGATTCGTCCATTGGCTTGTGCACAGAGCCTCTGCGGCGCCGACGGCTACAGGTGTCTCGAAGTGCTTGGCGACGTTCCCTTGGTCGCGGACTTCGCAGCGTAGCACCAGTCCCGCCGGGACCTGTTGGGCCGTCGGAGCGATCAGTTCGGCGACGACACGGATTTCCTGCTTCTTGACGGATGTCACCACTCGGCTGCGGCCCAGCCGCACAGTGCCAGCCCCTGGCTCCGAAGTCAGGAAAACATCCCCCGCAATGCCCATAAGCGGAAGCTTGCCCCTCCAGGCCTTGCTAGGTTTGGTCAGAAGGCCAGGCAGGATGTTCCAGCCATCTCGCGCCTGCACGAGCAGGGACAGTTTGAGTGCCTTTCCCGGCTGGGCGAAGCGCGTGATGTCGATGTCTCCCCCCATGTACCCGACGCTACCTGTCTCCACACCATCGCAGTAGAGGCGGACATCGGTGGACACGCGGTCGAGCTGAACCAGAATGCGGCGTCCCCGCCAGTTCCGCGGCACGGTCAATTCGCGCTCGTACCAGCCAAAACGCAGGTCGGCGCTCCGCGTGCGTTCGGTGTCTTCGGGGTGCCAGTACACCTTCCCTCGCCATGACCAGTGCTGTGAATTCCAGGAACCGGGGACTTTGAGGTATCCCCAATGGTCGTCCACTGGCGGGGTGATCCCCGGTGCCGCGAGACAGTCCACTTTGACAATGCGCAGGTTGTCGATCCAGACCGTGCCCTTGCAGCCGGGCGGATAGCCATGGTTTCGAGGCACCAGAATCTTCAGGCGGTTGCTGCCTGGCGGCATGACAAAATCGCACTCGATGGTTTTCCATTTGGGCAGATTGGCAAACTTGCCGCCGACAAGGGTGTAGATTTTGAAGTCCCGGGCATCCTGCAGCTCGACATGCATTTCGCCGCGCTCCATTTCCGCGCGCACATCCATCCGAAGTGTGAGCTTGACTCCTGTGGGTACCTCTGCCAGCCGGGTGACATGGTAGAAGTTGGCGTTCGGCGGAATGTCCAGCTCCACCTTCATACTCGCGTTGCCGTGGGTCTTCTGGGTTCTGTCGAGTGTGGCGCGGACCAAGCCACCTGGGACTTCGTTGACCGACCAGCCTTCCAGCGTCTCGCCCTCGAAGTCGTCCACGAAGTAGGTCTCCACGACCTCCATCTCCGCAAGCCGGGGCTCCGAGCGGAAGCGCCAGAGGCCATTCAGGCAGATTTTGGCCCGTTTTGGGGAGTTTTGCTGCCAGGCTTTGCCGATGTCCCATTCTGGATACGCGCCCTCGGGCAATGGTGGATTCGTGGCTGGCAATGTCTGTGCCACGCCGCCGCCAACGGCGCCAAAGACCAGGATGGCAAGGAGAACAAATCGCATGCTGCTTCTCGTTGTGTTGTCTCTGCTCATTTACTGCAAGCGTATCACCCACATCCCGCTCAATGATACCACCCGACTACAATGGCGCATGCTCAATCCTTGGCAAGTCGCCGAACCTAAGGGTGCACGCGGAAATAACT
>JAGLDW010000634.1 GCA_023145395.1 Lentisphaeria bacterium
ATACCCCACAAAACTGAGGCGTTACGCTGGCTGTGGACTGGGTGGAGTACTACAACGGCCGCGTCCCCGCAGCCACTTGTGTTCGCGTGGACGCGAACGGTCCAGAGGGTGGGACTAGGTGCGTTTGAAGAGGAGGGTGGCTACCTCGCTGTAGTCCTCGACAAAATGCGGGGTGACACCCCGGCGCACATTTCCGGCAATCTCGAGAAAATCCTTCTCGTTGACCTTCGGTAGAATGATATTTTTCACCTTGGACCGTTTTGCCGCGATGATCTTTTCCTTGACGCCACCAATGGGCAGCACGCGTCCTGTGAGCGTGAGTTCGCCGGTCATGGCCCAGTGGGCTGGCGCGCGGCGGTTGCGTGCCAGGCTGATGAGCGCGGAGGCCATGGTGATTCCAGCCGAGGGACCATCCTTCGGCGTTGCGCCCGCCGGCACGTGGATGTGGATGGTCTGGTCCTCGAAGAAACTCGGTTTGACACCGAATGCCTTCGCGTTGGACGTGACTACGCTGTAGGCGATCGAGGCCGACTCCTTCATCACGTCTCCGAGTTGCCCCGTGAGCTTGAAGCCCGGTTTTCCCGGAATCGCCTGGGCTTCGACGTATAGGGTGGTGCCGCCCATGGAGGTCCAGGCCAGGCCCATGATCACACCCGGTCGTCCACGTTTCATCAGCGGATCGTCTGTGAATCGGGGCTTGCCCAGGTAGTCCTCGACAGTGTCGGGCTGAATCGCGACCGCTCCCTCGACGGTGCCTTCGGCCAGACCCGCGGCCACCTTGCGCATGCAGCTGCCGATGGCCTTCTCCAAGTTTCGCACACCCGCCTCGCGGGCATACCCCGTCACGAGGGTTCGCAGCGCGGCGTCGGAGAAGGAGATGTTGTCTTTGGTCAGACCACTCTTGGAAAGCTGTTTGGCGACGAGGTGGCGTTTGGCGATACGAACCTTTTCCTGGAGGATATACCCGGAGAGGTTGACGACCTCCATGCGGTCGAGTAGCGGCCCGGGAATGGTGTCGGGCACATTGGCGGTGGCGATGAAGAGAACCTTCGACAGATCGAACGGCACGTCCAGGTAGTGGTCTCTGAAGGCGCTGTTTTGCTCGGGGTCGAGCACCTCCAGCAGCGCGGAAGCGGGATCGCCCTGGAAGGAGGTCGCCAGCTTGTCGATCTCATCGAGCATGATGACGGGGTTTGCAGAGGCGGTGTTCTTGAGTGCCTGCATGACCTTGCCCGGCATGGCGCCGATGTAGGTGCGCCGGTGTCCTTTGATCTCGGCCTCGTCGCGCATGCCGCCAAGAGAGAACCGGAAGAATTTTCTGCCCAGGGCCTCCGCAATGCTGCGTCCCAGGGAGGTCTTTCCCACTCCGGGAGGCCCGACGAAGCAGAGAATGGAGCCCTCCACCGATCCCTTGAGCTTGGCGACCCCAATGAACTCGAGAATCCGCTTCTTGACATCGTCGAGACCATAGTGGTCCCGGTCGAGCTTGCGTCTCGCCTTGCGAATGTCCAACTTGTCCTCGGTGTGCGTGCCCCAGGGAAGCTTCGTCAACCAGTCCAGGTAGTTGCGGGAGACTGCGAACTCGGGGGATTGGGGGGAGAGGAGCTTCAGTTTCTCCAGCTCCTCCTCGATTCGATCCCGTGCCTCCTCGGGCAGTTCCAGCCCCTCGATGCGCGCACGGTATTTGTCGATCTCCTCTTCCTTCTCGTCCTTTTCCAGACCAAGCTCCTTTTTGATCGCCTTGAGCTGCTCGCGCAGGAAGAACTCTCTTTGCTGCTTTGAGATCTTCTCTTCGATCTGGTGGGTGATGCGCTCCTTGAGCTCGTTCAGGTCCAGTTCCTTGCGCAGCAGGAACAATGCTTTCTCCAGGCGTACGCGGACATCCAGGCTCTCCAGGACCTCTTGCAGTTCCTCGCGGGAGGAAGCAGTCATGGTGACGCTGAAATCCGCCAGTTTTCCGGGGTCGCCCCAATCCGTGCGGCTGAGAAACATTTTGATCTCTTCCGAGAACAACGGGTTGTGCTGAATGAGATCGCGCATGGTGTTGATGATGGACATCCCGAGCGCTTTCACCTCGTCGGATTCCTCCACGGTGTCCTCGGGGTAGATGACCTGTCCGATCATCTTCCCCTCGCGTTCCACAACCTTCAGAATCTCGAAGCGTTTTTGTCCCTGGCAGAGTGCCTGGATCGTGCCGTCTGGCAGCTCGTCGAGGCGCAGCACCTTCGCGGCTGTGCCGATCCGGTAGAGTTCCTTGGACAGTTCTTCCCCGCTGTCGGAATGGTTTTCGTTCTTGGGCAGGACAAAACCCACGATCTTCTGCGGCGTGTCGTCGTTGACCGTTTTCAGGATGTCGGCCTCTGGCCCCGCCCCCATGACGACCGGAAACATCAAACCTGGGAAAATGGGCTTTGAGCCGGCCGTGAGCAAATGAATCCGGTCGGGGAGTTCCTTCGAAGCGACAATGATTTCCGTCTCGTCGTTTTCCATGTCCGCGCCCTCCGCAACCTGTGCCGTCACAAACCCGTCGTTCTGTATCTTTTCTGCCTCTGCCATCGTTCTCCCGTTTCCTGTCCGGTTTGGGAAATCTTCCCAAACGCTATGTGATCGGCGACTGCGCTGTTTTCTACTCACCACGAAGACACGAAGTACACGAAGGGGAAAACACCTCCATGTCGCTCGGGGTCGATCCTGCTGAGCAGACCCTAAGGGCCCGCGCGAAAATAACTTTACATTTTGCTGCTGTTCATTTTGGTTTTTGACGAGGCGTGAGCGAGCGGGCACATCTCAAGATGTGTCCCGAGCGAAGCAACGAAATCAGGGGACAAAAGGGACGCAGCTCTACGGGGCGAGGCGGCGCACGGTCATCCGCTTCGTTGCTCGTTCGTTACAGACCTACAGGTCTGCGCCTCTCTCGTGCCTTGCGCTTGACCATTCGACGCTCTCGCCAAAATGTGAAGTTATTTCCGTGCGGACCCTTAGCGGGGGGGGATGGGATGGGATGGGAAGGGGAGTTGTATCAAGAAAGCAAAGTCTTTCTTGCTCGCAACGCTCAGGTTCTCATCGGCTTCTGTGCATGCCGGGAATCTCCCTGCAATAACGCTTGTGTTTGTGTGGTGCTACCTCGTCCCGAATCTCGTCCCGAACCTTGTCACGCTCCCATATCGATTTTCAGAAAGGCATCGGGACGACAGAGCGCCGGGCGGAAGTCGATCCAGCTGTCGATGTCCACCTGGAAGATGGCGGCTGTTCCCGGTTTCATTGCGCATGGGAGACCCGTCGCACCACAGCAGGCATCGGCGACCACTCCGAATCCGGGGTTGTGTCCCACGAGCAACAAGCTGCTTGTAATGTCCGGCACACTCTGAATTTGTCGCAGAATTTCTTCCGGAGCGGACAAGTAGAGAGCGTTCTCAAGGGTCAGCTCGCAGGGCGTTTGGAGACAGTGCAGAAAAAGACGACCCGTCTCGACCGCACGCTTGGCAGTTGAGGAGACGGCCCAGTCCACAGTCCATCCTTTCGAGACGAACGAGTCCGCGACCTTGACGACGCCCTGTCGGCCCTTGTCGGCCAGTGGCCGCTCGTGGTCTCTCATGCCACTCGATTGCGGGCTTTTTCCGTGTCGCAGGAGAGTGAGTCTCTTCATCCGGTCACTTCTTCTTTCCGCCAAAGAGCCCCTTCACCGAGTCCATGACCCCGGAAGCTCCGTCGCTCAGACCGGACGTCGACGAGGTCAACTTGTTGATCGCATCCTTCGCTATGCTGTGCACATTGCCGAGCACCGCGTTGAGCACCACGGCGACCGCCTCTCCAGGTGTGATGCCGTCCTCCGTCTTCCCCAGGTCCTTGATCTCCATCTTCTGAAGGGGGCAATCCGTTCCCACGTTCTTGCCGAACACGGTCGCGCTGAGGGAGATCATGCCCTCTTGCAGAACAAAATGATCAATTTGCAGTTTCTTGACCGGCTTGTCCCCGTCTTCAGGCTCAGGCTCGGGCTCTCCACTGCTTTTTGGCAACGTGTCCGTGAACTCCTTGACGTTGTCTAGAAGTTTGCCGATGTTGGTGCCCTTGGAGGTGACCTCATAGCTGAAATGGGGAGCGTGCACCAAGATCCTCCCAATTACGACCTTCTCGGAGAAGACGCTCATGGGATCGAGATCCACACTCACTTCGCCAAGTTTGAACGCATGCCCGCTCTTGAATCCCTCCGGGTTCCCGACTACCAATCCCTTGATGGACATCTTGCCCCTCAGGGGGGAAACGGAAATGCTGTCCACGGTGATCGGACACTGGGTGACCTGCGGACCGACCGCCTCGATCCCCGCCTTGACGATGTTCCCCATGGACAGATAGAGCACGACCAATCCCACCACAAGCAACAGGGCAAGCACACCAACTGCATAGAGCATTTTTTTCATCATCTTCACGACTCCTTTGTCTTTAACAAGCACAATCTCTGGCACTCCATCGACTTGTTTTCCACTATACTCCCCCAAATGACACGCTAGGACACATGCGAGAAACTTCCTGCAATACTTTGATACATTGTATTTTGGGGACGTTGTTGCATAACAAATTGTGGTTCTGCTATTACTAGCTATATTTTCCTGTTACCATAGCCTACCAAGCCGATTATATGAGTAGTATTTGCATATAGCCGAAAATGGGCGTATTGTCTTGTTGTTCCTGGCGAAATACAGGCATTGCTCGGGATGCAATATGAATGAGGAGTCAACTAGCGATGCGCCTTCCACGACCGCAGATTCATGATTGCTGCGTGCATGTCACACACCGTTGTCAGCAACGTGCGCGCTTGCTGAAGTTTGGGATTGATCGGAGGCAGTACGAACGTCGTCTGCTGCAGGCGTCGCGGAAGTTTCGGCGCCTGCGGTTCCTCGACTACACGATCACATCGACTCACGTCCACTTGCTGCTGTGGGTCCCTCGGATGGCGGATCTGTCGGAGATGATGCACTGGTTGCAGGGCACGTATGCCCGGGACTACAACCTGCGCAAGAGCCGCGAGGGCGCGTTCTGGCGCGGCCGTTTTCATCCCACGCTAATTCAGAGTGGTTCGCATCTGTCGCAGTGTCTGTTCTACCTTGACATGAACATGGTGCGAGCGGGGGTTGTGGATCACCCGTTCGACTGGCAGCATGGCGGCGCGCGCGAATTGTCCGGTCAACGCCAACGGAACAGGATACTGGATCGTTCGCGTCTGCTGTGGTGTCTCGGCATGCCGGAACAGGAGGAAGCATTCGCTGAATGGTACCGGACAACGTTGGATGAATTGTGCCGCAACTGGGACGAGACCGTGCCTAGAGAACCCCACTGGAGTTCGGCCTTCGCCGTCGGATCTCCGGACTGGCTCGGCACCATCGGAGGGGAGAGGATCGACCTGACGAAGTACATTCATCCGGCAGCGGAGCAACCGGAAGGCGAGGAGGGCACCCACATCCTGCGCCTCCCACAAACCGTGTTTCTGCGTCTGTGGAAAGATCTGAGCAAGAAGCGGAAACACTAACGATAGGGAAGAGTACGACTTGGGCAATACGTCCCGCTCAGCGGGATTTGCCGTCCGGGGGCCACTTTACACATTCTGCAGGGCTCGGAGGGCACGGCTCGCCGGGTGCCTCCATGGTCTATGGTTTGGTGGGGATGGTCGGCGCCGTCGCTCATGCACAGCCGCACGATTCGGTTGGTGGGATCGTTGGTGTAGAGGTAGACCGACTTCTTCTGACGGCCAACCCGCCCCTTCAGATCGATGCTGCGGGACAAGGCCTGCGGAACTGACACGCGCCCGACTCCCTGTTTCACCTGCTCCGACCACGTGGGGTTTTGCAGGAATCTCACTATAGTACCGGGCTTGGCATCCTGTCACCGAAGTTGTTACCGTGCACCCCTCGGCGCACGCTGCCTGGACAGAAAGAGGAACTCACATCATGAAACGCGTACTTTCAGGCATTCAGCCGTCGGGAACACTTCACATCGGCAACTACTTTGGCATGATGAAGCCGTCGGTGGAACTGCAGGAAAACAACGAGTGCTTCTATTTTATCGCCGACTACCACGCTCTCACCACTCTCCCTGATGCTGCGCGTCTCCGGGAGTGCGTCCACGAAGTGGCCGTCGATTTTCTCGCCTGTGGCATCGACCCCGAGAAGACCGCCTTCTTTCGCCAGAGCGATGTGCCCCAAGTGATGGAGCTGAGCTGGATGCTGAGCTGTCTCACCCCCATTGGGTTGCTTGAGCGTTGCCACAGTTTCAAGGACAAGGTTGCGCGAGGCATCACGCCCAATCACGGGCTCTTCACCTACCCTGTCCTCATGGCCGCCGACATTCTCGTCTACGGTTCGAACCAGGTGCCAGTCGGCAAGGACCAGAAGCAACATTTGGAAGTCACGCGTGACCTGGCGATTCGCTTCAACAATCAATATGGCGAGGTGCTTGTGGTTCCGGAGCCGATCATCCAGGAGAGCGTGGCTGTCGTCCCGGGCCTTGACGGGCAGAAGATGTCCAAGAGCTACGGCAACACCATCGAGCTTTTCGGGGAGGGCAAGAAAGTCCGCAAGACATTCATGAAAATTGTCACCGACTCCACGCCGATGGAGGATCCAAAGGATCCGGATTCGTGCAATGTCTTCGCATTGTACAAGCTTTTCGCCACAGAGGACGAGCTGGCCGAGATGCGCAAATGCTACCTGGCCGGTGGCATGGGCTACGGACATGCCAAGCAAGCGTTGTTCGAGAAATACAGCGAGCATTTCGCCGAGATGCGCGAGCGTCGGGCAGAACTTCTTGCGGACTCCGCACGCGTAGAGCAGATTCTCCTGGACGGAGCCAGCCGGGCCCGGGCAGCGGCCGAGACCGTGATGTCCCGTGTGCGCAAAGCCGTCGGGCTGCGCTAGGCCCGCCGCGAAACGGCCCTTTGGAGCTGGAAGTGCCCTGACAAGGCGCTATACTATTAATTCGCGTTTTTTCATGGAGATGCGGCGCAATGACGACGAAACTTTTCTCAGGCACTGCCAGTCCGCAACTTGCGCGGAGCATCGCGTGCGGACTGAAATGCACGCTTGGGAATGTGAATGTCTCGCGCTTTCCAGATGGCGAAATCTTTGTGCAGTACACGGAGAACATCCGCGGCGCGGATGTTTTCATCATACAAGGCACTTCGACTCCGCCGAACGAGAATCTGATGGAGTTGCTGATCATGCTTGACGCGGCGCGTCGGGCCTCTGCGGCCAGGATCACGGCCGTGTTGCCGTTTTATGGGTATGCCCGCCAGGATCGCAAGGACCGACCCAGGGTCCCGATCACCGCAAAGCTGGTGGCCAATCTGCTTGTGACGGCGGGGGCGGACCGAGTGTTGACGATGGACCTGCATGCGCAGCAGATCCAGGGATTCTTTGATATACCGGTGGATCATCTTTATGCCGCGCCAGTGATGGTCAAGTATCTATGTGGCGTGCTTGGGCCGGAGGCGGTTGTTGTCTCCCCCGACTCGGGCAGCGTGAAGATGGCGCATGCGTACGCGGACATGCTGGGATGCGGCATTGCGATCGTGGCGAAGCGGCGGATCTGCGCGGACCAGGTCATGTCCACCCACTTGGTGGGGGATGTGAGCGGACGCAATTGTGTACTGGTGGATGATCTGACCACCACGGCGGGCACACTCGCCGCTGCGGCGGATCGACTCAAGGAGGCCGGTGCCAACCATATCTACGCAGCGGTGTCGCATTGCTGCCTGACGGAGCAGGGATTGAAACGTCTGGGCGCAAGCCAGATTGACGAGATGGTGACGACGGACAGCATTCCGCTTGCGGAGCCGGATGCCAATAGTAAGATTCGTGTATTGTCGGTGGCGCCCCTCCTGGGGGAGGCTATCCGGAGGATTCATGAAAATCAGTCGGTTTCTTCGCTTTTCCAGCTAGAGACCACTCGATGAAGGACGTTCTTTTGGTCCGGGGCCGAACCGCTCTTCCCGGGACCAGGTCACGCCGAAAGGAACAATAGAGATGAGCAAGAAGAAGAGTTACACCGTCGACATCCAGATGCGCGACGGGCTGGGCACAGCCGAGTCACGGCGCATGCGTCATGCCGGCATCATTCCCGCTGTGATCTACGGCCTCGGAAAACCCGCCACCTCCATCTCGGTGGAGGTGCTCGCCGCAGGCGGGTTGCTCCGCCAGGGCGGACTGATGGCGCTGAAAGGTTCGGAAAAAGAGAACTGGAACACGGTTGTGAAGGAGGTGCAGAGGCACCCCGTCAGCGGCGCGATCCTGCACATCGATTTTCTCGAGGTGAACTTGGATGAAGTGATCTCCGCACACGCCCGGATCGAACCGCACGGCGAGCCCGCTGGTGAAGCACACGGCGGACAACTGGAGCATCTGCTTCATGAGGTCGAGATCCGCTGCAAGCCCGCCGACATGATCGACGTGCTGATCGTGGAAGTGTCGCACATGGAACTGGACACAAGCCTGCACGTCAGCGATCTCGAGTTCCCCGAGGGGGTCGAGGCTGCGACCGATGGCGATATTGCAGTCTTCCAAGTGCGCCTGCCACGCGTCGAAGCCGAACCCGAAGAAGAAGAGGGCATCGAGGGCGTCGAAGGCGAAGAAGGCGAAGAAGGCGAGACTGCCGAAAATGCCGAGGACGGCGAAGGCGAGAAAGAGAAGTAGTCACGTGTGTGCGGGCCTGTCCCGCCCTGGCCTTGAAAGGGGTGGACCGTGTCAAGATGGCTCATCGTCGGTCTTGGCAATCCCGGTGGCGAGTACGCGCACACTCGGCACAACGTGGGATTCGACATTGTTGACCGTCTCTGTGCGCGTGTGGGTGCCAAATCGCTTCCGCACGGGGTGAACTGCGAACTTTCGCAGGTTGCACTGGGCGGTTCGGAGGTGCATCTTCTCAAACCGCTTACGTTCATGAACTCAAGCGGTGAGGCTGTTGCTCCGATGGCCGCCGAGCTGGGTGTTGAGCCCGAGCGCATCTTGGTTGTGTACGACTGTCTGGACTTGGAGTTTGGACGGATTCGCGTGCGCGGCAGGGGATCGAGCGGCGGGCACAACGGAGTGCAGTCGATACTAGATGAATTGGGGACGGACCGGTTTGTCCGTCTCCGTGTTGGAATAGGACGACCACAGGGCACGACCATTGAGTACGTGCTCTCGCCCTGGAATGAAGACGAGGCGGACGCGATGAACTGCGTGCTAGGCCTTGCCGAGGAAGCCGCTCTCACTGTGGTGGGAGAAGGAGTGGACACGGCGATGAACCGGTACAACGGGATCGTGCCTTCTGCCGAGGACTCGGACCGGGACGCGCAAAACAAGGAGATGCACCGTTGACGAAGTATGAAGCTGTCTTCATCCTCGACAGTAGAAAACTCGAGGACAATGGCCAGACGTTCGCCAAGAGCGTACAGGCCCACATCAAGAGCCTGGACGGCGTCGTCGTGAAAGACGAGTCGCTCGGTCGCAAGCAGTTTGCCAGGCCGATTGGCAAGCACCGCGCAGGGGTCTACTGGGATTTCATCATGGAGATAGGCACTGACAAAGTGCTTCCTTTCCAAGATCGGTACCGCTTGGACGAGGTGGTTCTGCGCCTGCAGCTATTCTCCTACGAGACTCCGCCTCCGCAGCCGCCGCGAAAGGATGACGGGATGGGGGACCGTTCCTTCGACGACCACCGCGAACGTCGTTTCGACGGTCCTCGGGAACAACGCCGTTTCGATGGTCCTCGGGAACAACGCTACTAGAAAGCAAACGATGGCTAGCTTGAACAAAGTCTTCCTGATGGGCAACCTGACCCGAGACCCGGAGATACGCTACACGTCGGGTGGTTCCGCCGTGGGTAACTTCGGGCTGGCGATCAACCGCCGGTACAGGACGGCTGGGGGCGAAGATCGGGAAGAAGTCTGTTTTGTTGACATCGAGGTGTGGGGACGTCAGGCAGAGACCTGCGGAAACTACCTGCGCAAGGGCGCGCCTGCGCTGATCGAGGGGCGATTGCGCCTTGACCAGTGGGACGACAAACAGACTGGGCAGAAGCGCAGTCGTTTGCGTGTGCAGGCCGACCGTGTGCAGTTTATGGGTGCTCCGCGAGGAGGCGAGTTTTCCGCCTCCGGGCAGGAGCAGCGCGACGGGGGGCAGCAGCAGGCTCCGCAGCAGCCTCAAAGCTCCGCTCCGCCGGCTCCCGAGTTCGCACCCCCGGCAACCCAGCCCGATGCAGACGCGCAGATGCCCAAGTTCGAGGTGCCTGACGGGGGTAAGGACCAGATCCCCGACGACATCCCTTTCTAGCCGAATCGGGCAAGAGTCTCTGGAAAACTATACCGAAAACAAGCATGAACTGAGGTGGAATAATGGCAATGCAGCAAAGACGGAAGAAGCGAAAGAAGGTCGTCCGCAAGAAGGTTTGTCGCCTGTGTGAGAACAGGGTGACATTTGTCGATTTCAAGGATGCCGAGCTTCTGCGACGGTACCAAAGCGAGGGTGGCAAGATTCTGCCGCGACGCATCACGGGCAATTGCTTCAAACATCAGAAGATGTTGACCGTTGCCATCAAGCGTGCACGTATCCTGTCCCTGGTTCTATAGTCAACGCAAAAAGGAGTACCGACCAATGGCGGTGGAACTCATCCTGATAGAGGACGTTGATGGGCTGGGGCGCATCGGCGAGGAAGTACGCGTGGCCGAAGGCTATGCACGGAACTATTTGTTGCCGAAGAAGTTGGCGGTTGCCGTGACCAAGGGCAATCTGCGTCAGCTCGAGGCCAAGAAACTGAGACTCCAGAAGGAGTGCGAGGACCGGCTGGAAGTGGCCCAGACGATGGCCAAGACGATTGGCGCGATGTCTGTGACGCTCTCGGTCGAAGCCGACGAGAACGACAAGTTGTACGGATCAATCAGTTCGGTGCAGATTATTCAGGCACTGGCTGAAGAGAATGTGGAGATCCCCAAGAGCGCCGTGCAAATGGAAGAGCCGATCCGCGAGCTTGGCACGTACAATGTGGACATCAAGCTCCATGAGAGTGTTCAGGCTAGCCTGAAGGTCTGGGTTGTGCGCAAGTAGACTCGCAGTGGTCTGCTCTACATGCTGAAGTCTCGCCGGAAGTCCACAGTGTCTTCCGGCGTTTCTTTCTGTGGAGCACCACCGTCACTGGGAAATCGATGTGGAGCCGGAATCGTCATGCCTGAAGCCAATCCAGCCCAACCGATTTCGCTGCTGAATGCGGGGCCTCGTCCTCTGCCAAACAATCGGGATGCCGAGGTGGCGGTGCTGGGCTGTCTTCTTCTGGACCCCCGGGGCACACTTGATCATGCGCGGGCGCATCTGGAGTTCGAGGAGGGCCCGCCCAGCTTCCACGATCCCCATCACCAGACGATCTTCGACGCCATGCTGGAGATGGACAAGGGGACGTCTGGCGGGGAGATTCCGTTCGATCCGATCACTCTCGGTGACCATATCGACCGCGAGGGGCGGCTCGAGGAGACCGGAGGGCGCGTGTACCTGGCGGAGTTGCTCAACAGCGTCGCCACAGCCGCAAACTCCCAGCAGTACATTGAGATTGTGCGGCAGAATGCCGTGCTTCGAAGACTCATCGCATTGTGCGTCGACACGGTCGATCAATGCTACGAGCGAAAGAGCGAAGTCCGGGTGATGCTCGACAATATCGAGCGTGGCGTGCTCGAGGTCACCGGTCTTGCGGAGAGTCACGGATTGGTGCTGGTGGAGGACCTCGTTGGCGAGGCTGTCGACTACCTCGACAAACTGCGGAAGGGCGAGCAGGGGATTCTGGGGGTGATGACCGGCTTTCCGGATCTTGACAATCTCATCACCGGTCTTCAACCGGGACACATGTATGTGATCGCGGCCCGTCCGTCGATCGGAAAGACGGCGCTCGCGCTGAACATGGCGTCCAACATCGCCCTGGGTGACAATGGCTTGTCTGTTGGCATTTTCAGCTTGGAGATGCCCGCCAGTCAGCTGGTGTTGCGTCTTCTTTGCAGCGAGGCCCGAGTCGGCCAGCCCGAGATCCGGGAAAGTTCGCTGCGGCGCGCGCGCTGGGAGGCCGTCTTCGAGGCTGGCGACCGTCTTCACGAGGCACGAATTGTCATCGACGACTCTGGGGATATCGACTTGCTGGAGCTGAAGTCCAAGGCGAGGCGTATGAAGCGGGACCATGAGATCGAAGTCCTCTTCATCGACTATCTTCAGCTTATCCGGGGCAGTGGCCGCGCGAACCAGACGCGGGAGAACGAAGTGTCGGCCATGTCGGGCGCGATCAAGGCCATTGCGAAGGAGCTTTCGATCCCGGTGGTGGTGCTTGCTCAGCTGAATCGCCAGGCCGAACAGCAGGGGCAGCGCCCCAAGCTCAGCCACCTGCGCGAATCCGGCGCCATCGAGCAGGACGCCGACGTGGTGGCGATTCTGCACCGGGAACGAGAGGCGCAGTATGCCCAGGAGCCTGGAGCAGCGCTGGAAGCCGAACTGATCGTGGCGAAAAACCGCAATGGGCAGACGGGAACGGTCCCCTTGACATTTCTGCCTGCATTTACACGATTCGAGAGTAGAGTTCGCGTGGAAAACGACGATATTCCAAAGAACATGTGACCACCGCCGCAGGCGCAAGGAAGCGGTTGCGGCAGGACATCCGGAACTACAATTCCCATCCCTATTTCTGACTGGAGTGGAAATGACGAACAGACTGATGATCACCAAGCACGTGTATGCCCTCGGTGTTTTCGCGCTGGCCCTGGTTCTTGGCCTTGGTGTCCGCGCCGAGCAGGTGGGACGCATTCTCGTCAGATCGACCATCGCGGAGGTGGACGGCAAGGTGCTGCAGCATGTCGTCGAGGGGAAAATTCGCACGCAAGTCGATACGCAATTTCTCCAAAAGGTCCTGTCCGACGATATCAAGCGGTTGCTGAAGAGCGGGCATTTCGAGGATGTGCGTGTTGAAGTGAACGAGATGGACGGAGGGCGCTTGGAGATCGTCTTCAACGTCGAGCCAAAGCGTATGGTTCGCAGCATCGTCTACGAGGGGAACCGCAAGTTCAAGGAGAAGAAGCTTGCCAAGTTGACCACGCATGAAAGCGATGTGCCTCTGGACCGGATTCTGCTAGCCGCCGACGCAAAGGCCATCCGGGACAAGTACCAGGCGGTCGGTTTCTACGGCGCGCGAGTGACCGTCGAACCCACCCCCATTGAGAACTCCAATGATGTCAAAGTGGTTTTCCATATTGACGAGGGAGCCAGAGCCAAACTCCGCAAGGTGCGTTTCGCGGGCAACACCGCCTACACCGAAAGGGAACTGCGCAAGATCGTGCATACGCGACGGCGTTGGTACAAGTATATCTTTCGCTGGGGAAACCACTACAACAAACATTTTGAGCCAATCGACACGGATCTCCTGCACGAAAAGTACCTGGGAAAGGGTTTTCTCGACTTTGAGGTGGAGGAAGTTGAGAAAACCTTCGATGCCAAACGAAAATGGGTCACCTTGACCTATCGTCTTGCAGAAGGCATGCCCTATAGGATCTCGGAGATCACATTGGAGGGGTGCAACCGGTTCAGCAGCGAGGAGCTTATGCCCCGGATACGCCAGAAGCCGGGCGAGGTGTACAGCTCTGTCGCCGAAGGCAAGGACACCAAGCGTCTTCGGAGGAAGTACGAGCCGCTCGGCTACCTGGACCTGCGCTGTTGGCCGGTCCACACCAGAAACAGCGTCGATCACACGGTCGCCATCAAATACCGTTTTCTCGAGGGGGAGATTTGCCGGATCCGGGATGTCCACATCGTCGGTAACGAAACGACAAAGGACCATGTCATCCGTCGGGAGCTGAACATTCAGCCCGGGGATCTGGGCGACGCTGGCAAGATTCGCGTGAGCAAGAGCCTCTTGGAAAACCTCGACTACTTCGACAAGGTGGAAATCACCAGCCTGGCAACCGAGAGTGCGGCGCTTCGGGATCTGCGCATATCGCTGGAGGAGAAGCGCACGGGGCAATTGATGATGGGCGTGGGATTCTCAAGCGACGACTCCGTGGTGGGCTACGTCGAGGTGGCTCAGCGGAATTTCGACCTGCTGAATTGGCCGAGTTTCCGAGGCGGGGGGCAGCGTATGCGGGTGCGTGTGTCCGCAGGAACGGATACACAGTCCGTAGTGCTTGCGTTCACAGAACCCTGGTTTCTCCATCGGCGCCTTCGCTTGGATGTGAATGCCTACCATGGAACCATTGGCTACGACGAGTATGATCAGACAAGCACATCGCTTGAGGCGATCGTCACCAAACCCTGGCTGAAACACTGGAAGCAGAGCTATGGCCTGCGCGTCTCCCAAACGGAGATTGACGAATATGAGAAAAGAGATCTGAGCGATATCCTGTACGCGGAGTTGGAGGACGAAAACAAATGGCTTGCCAACGGATTGATCTTCCGCCTCACGCGGGACACGCGCAACCGCTTCATCTTCCCGAGCAGTGGAAGCCGCCTGAACTTCAACAGCCGGTTTGTGACTCAGGCGCTTGGCTCCTACAGCAACTATGCCAAGTTCGATATCCAAGGCGCCAAATACATTCCCGTGTTCAAGGACATGGTCTTCAAGGTGCATGCCGATCTTGGGATTGCGGCGGAGATCTCGGGTGACGACATCGCTCCCTTTGACCGCTACTACGCGGGAGGCATCAACTCCGTGCGGGGATTTGAGAGGCGCACTGTGGGACCTGTTGGCGACTTGGACCACGAGGATCCCCTCGGCGGAAAGGCCAGACTCCTCGGCGGCCTGGAGCTGATCAAACCGCTGGCAACATGGATCCGTGTGAGCCTGTTCACGGACGTCGGCAATGTATGGGGCGAAGTGGGAGACCTGGATCCGGCCGAGATGAACGTGAGCGTCGGGGTCGGGATGCACCTCCAGCTCCCCATCGGCCCAATTCGTCTTGACTATGGCTACCCCGTGGCGACAGACCAGAAGCACCTGGACGGAAAAGGCGGGGAGTTCCACTTCAATCTTGGCTACTCCTTCTGATGAAGACCCTCAATCTGTACATTGCTCGGAGCATTGTTCTGACAACGCTTGTCGCCGTCGGCATTCTGACCTTTGTGATGCTGTCGGGAACGCTTCTGAAAGTCTTCGAGTTTCTGGGTCGAGGCATGCCGCCGCTTCTACTTCTTCGCTACGTGATGTACATGCTTCCCGATCTTCTGCGCTACACGCTTCCTCTTTCCCTGCTCATCGCCACAGTTCTCGTCTTCAACCGGCTGAGCGCCGACAACGAGATCACGGCGATGAAGGCCAGTGGCATCAGCCTATGGCAGATTATCTCGCCCGCGCTGGCCTTCGCCGTCCTGCTGAGCGCCATCTGTTTCTGGCTATCGGCCGACATCGCTCCCCATTGCCGCTACAAGGCGTGGCGGATGCGGCACGACGAGGCTATCGATCCGCTGATGCTCATCGAGCCAGGACGATTCATCTGGGACATTCCCGGATACGCGATCCGCGTGGCGCGCCGCGAGGGGAATCGGCTATACGGCATCCAAATCTGGGCTTTTGAGGACGAGGATGGCAAGATGCGCCTGCGCAGGGACATCTACGCCCAGGCCGGAACCATCCGTGTGAGTCCCGAGAAGCGGAGCCTGGAGCTTGAGCTTGAGGATGCCACCCTCGCGACGGTGCGCCTCAGCGGCCAGGGCAAAGTGGATGATGTGGACGTGAGTCGCGCTGCGACCACCAAAGTGACCCTGCCTGTGAACTACGGGACGAAGGGGGATCAGAAGCGGCTCGTTCGCAAGCCAAAGTTCCTCGGCTTGTCCATGCTGTTTGCGCGGATCTGCCTGGAAAGCCAGAATGGCGGCAATGTCACGGCGTACTATGTGAGGCTGCATTCCCGCATGTCGTGGGCACTTGCCCCACTGGCCTTCCTGCTCATGGGCATTCCATTCGCCATCCGCAGCCGTCGTTCGGAAACATCCATCGGACTGCTCTTGGCCACCCTCCTTGGCGTGGGTTTCTACGTATTCATTCTCGTGGCGGACAGCCTCAAGCACCGGACCGTCTACCACCCGGAGTTGCTCGTGTGGCTTCCGAACATCATCTACCAGGTCGGCGGACTGATCGCCATTCATCGCATCGAGCGGCGTTAGACGCCGCGGAACAGGAGAGCCTTCGCCAGCACTATGGAGCACTGCAAAGACAACATACGGAACTTCTCGATCATCGCCCATATCGACCACG